>JANXUM010000278.1 GCA_025356215.1 Bryobacter sp.
GGGTGCCGTGCTGAAGCCACTGGGTGAGTTTAACCAAAGCGCGATCGTTGTCCGCGGGCGGCATACCGAGCATTGGCTGAATGGCGTGAAGGTGCTCGAATACGAGGCCGAATCCGGTCCGCCCGAATTGATCTCAATTGATACTGTGGTCGTATGCAGGTTACGGTCTACTTGAATTTCGATGGGTGCTGCGAGGAGGCGTTTCGGTTTTATGAACGGTGTTTAGACGGGAAAATTGAAGTGATGATGACGTTTGGGGAGTCGCCGATGGCGCGGGATTTCGCGGCGGAGGCCAGCGGGAGGATTTTGCACGCCAGCATGACGGTGAACGGGTTGTGGTTGATGGGGGCCGATGTGCCTGGCGGCGGCTATGAGAAGCCGCAGGGTTTCGCTGTGATGCTGGGGATGAGCGACGCCGCTGAGGCCGAGCGGGTGTTTGCGGAATTGGCGGAGGGCGGGGCGGTGAGTTTGCCACTACAAGAGACCTTTTGGGCGGCGCGGTATGGAATGGTTAGGGATCGATTTGGGACGCCTTGGATGGTGAATTGTGCGGCGTAGCTTGGATACGATAGTGGCGTGAAGTGACGACTATTTCTTGCATCCGCCGGGGCGGCTTTGGCCGCACCCAGCGACCGGATCCGGATGGGGTTTATTGGCCTCGGAGGCATGGGCACCGGGCGCCTGAATGGCTTCTTGAAGCACCCCGATGTTGACGTGGTCGCGCTGTGCGATTTGGATAGCACGCATCTGGCGCGGGCCGCAGGTATCGTGAAAACGGCGCGGGGAATGGACGCCGCCACTTACACCGATTTCCGGAAGCTGCTGGCCGTGAAAGAGGTGGACGCGGTTTGCATTGCGACTCCCGATCATTGGCACGCGTTGCCCACCGTACAGGCTTGTCAGGCGGGAAAAGACGTGTTTGTCGAGAAGCCGCTGAGCTATTCGATCGGCGAGGGGCGGGCGATGGTGAACGCGGCTCGCAAGTACAGCCGTGTGACGCAGATGGGAAACCACATACACAACGATCTGCCGAATTATCGGCGGGCGGTGGAGTTGATCCAGTCCGGATTGATTGGCAAGGTGCAGCACGTCAATGTCTGGAAGACTGCGGAAACCAAGGGGCTGGGGGGGTGAAGCCGGATGGGGCGCCGCCGAAGGAATTCGATTACGAGACCTGGTTGGGGCCGGCACCCAAGCGGGCCTATAATCCGAATCGATCGCACTTTAACTTCCGCTATTACTGGGATTACTCGGGCGGCATGTTTATGGACTTCTGGTGCCACATTACGGACGTTGCTTATTGGGCATTGGATTTGAAGGCGCCGAAGAGCGTGGTGGCGACGGGGCGGCGCGAATTGGCCGACGACGACGCCGAGACGCCGAACTTTATGGATCTGGTGTATGAGTATCCGGGGATGAACCTGGTTTGGGGTTTGAGCCCGATGGCACCGGCGGGATTTGAGAACCGAGGAATCGGGTGCGTGTTCCAGGGTAGCGCGGGCAGCTTGTTTGTCGATTACGGATCGCATCAGTTGTATGTGAAGGGCAAGGCGGTAGACGACTTTGCGCGGCCCGCGCCAACGATTGCCGATTCGCCGGGGCACATCCGGGAGTTTCTCGATTCGGTGAAGTCGCGCAAGTTGACCACTTGCGATGTGGAGTACGGGCACCGGTTAACGAAGGGAGGATTGCTCGGGAATATCGCCTACCGGACTGGACGGCGGATTGTTTGGGACGACGCGCGGGAGCAGATTGTGGGGGACAAGGCGGCGAACAAGATGGTGACGCGGCAATACCGTAAGCCCTGGAAGCTGGCCTAGAAGCGCAACCGCAGGGCGATTTGGCCCCTGCGGGCCGAAGATGACGACACGGGCTGGCCGTAGAATGCCGAACTGAGATTGCCCACAAAGTTGATGTAGTTGACGCGATTGAGGACATTGAAGACATCAAAAGCGGCGGTGAAGACGGGGCCTTTTTCTTTGTTACGCGTGATTGCGATGTCTCGCGCCCAGCGCAGATCGAGGCCTAGATAGCCGGGGCCCTGAAGGGTATTGCGGGCGACGCCCGAGGGGCGGTCGAGCGCTAAGCCGTCATGATTGTCGTCGCGTCCAGTGGTTTGAGAGTAGGGCGCGCCGGACTGCATCTGAACCGCGATGCCAAGCTTGAACCACGATGCCGCGTTAAAGGTGCCAAGGATATTGAAGATGTGACGGCGGTCAAAATCGGCGCGGCCCCATTCCCCGGCCCAGTTGTTGCTGTTGGAGGGGAAATAAACGATGCCGGAGGAGTTGTTATCGGTGTGGCTGAAGGTGTACTGGGATTGGCCGGAGAAATACTTGGAGAGTTTGCCGCGCAGGGTGAATTCGAGCGCGTCGGAGCGCTGCCGGCCGGCGGATTCGATTTGGCGGAAGACATTGAGCGAGGGATCGGGGCGATTGAGATAGAGCGGCCCAAGCGGCGCGTTGGCATCGCGGGAACGGAAAATGCTGACTGCGCGGTTGCCGATGTAAGTTGTGGCGAGGGTGGTGCCTTTGGCGATTTGCCGCTTCGCGCCGATGCTGAATTGGATCGTGTAGGGGATGCGAACGGCGGGGTCAAGGCGAGCCACACTGGAAGGCGTCTCTGGAGGCAGGGGCGACTGAGGGAATTGGGGATTGGACAGAACATAGCGGTTGAGATTGTGACCGTTAAAGCGCAGGATGTCCCAGATGGCGACGGGGCCGGTGCGGTCATAGAAGAACCCCACGCCGCCCCGGAACACGGTTTTTCGACTCTTGCCGGGAGCGTAAGCGAAGCCGAGGCGAGGCGAGAAGTTGTTGTTGTCGTGGAAATAGTTTTGCCAATCGTAACGGAGGCCAGCGGAGAGGGTGAAGTTGGGGCGCACGAGCCACTCGTCTTGAACGAAGCCACCGAGGACGGTCTCGATGAAGACCGTGTGCGGGTTGCCTTGTTGGAGGATGAGCGAGAAGGGGCGGCGGGCGATGTAATCGGCGAGGGTGGCAAAGCTGTAAGCACCGAGTTGGAAGGAGCGGTCGGAAAAGCCGCGGCGCGAGATATCGGGCACATTGACGCCGGTTTTGATTGTGTGCTTGCCGGCGGAGTAAGTGAGGATCCAGTTATAGGCGGTGTGGGCCTCCGTGCGGAGTAAGTCGTTTTGCGCACCGCCGCCGGTGAAGGCGTCCTGAACGGTGACTCGCGGAGCCTGAGTATTGCTGGAGGTCCGTTGGGAATCGACGCCGAAAAGTATGCGGAATTGGCTTAATAGTTTTTGGGTGACAATCCAGCGGTGGTTGAAGACGAATTGCTCCTCGGCGCGGGAGAAGCTGGCGGCCGCCTCGGGGAGGGTGAATCCGCCCATGCCGAGGTTGGCGGCGTCGCGGTTCTCGGTGGTGAGTTGCCAGAAAACGGTGTGCCTGTCATTAAACTGATGGGTGACTTTGACGGAGGATTCTGTCTGGCGGGAAGGGGTGGGCACATTGGACTGGATAATTCCGCCCAAGTTGCGGGCGAAGACGATGGCTTCAAAATTGTTCTCTTCCCGATTCAATGTCACGAGGAAACTGGTGGTTCTGCCATTGATAAGCGGACCGAGGAGACTGCCTTCGTAGATGCGGCGCTGCTCGGCCAAGCGCGTGGCGGCAAAGGCTTCGCGCGCGTTGAAGTGTTGATCGCGAAAGACAAAGTTGGCGGTGCCGTGGAACTGTTCGCTGCCGGCCTTGGTGATGATTTCAATGCGTCCGCGACCGGGGCGCGAGAACTCCGCAGAGTAGGGATTGTTGTTGATTTTGATTTCTTGCATGGCCGATGCGCTGACGCCGGCCTTCGTGGCTTCGACGCCGTCGACGATGAGCGAGACGCCGCCGGTGGCGATGGAGCCCGAGTCGAGAAACCGCGAAAGAGTTGAGATGTAATCTTGGCCGAGGGAAGGCAGATTATCCAGGTCATCGCGCTGGACGGTGACCGCGTTGAGGTTTTCCGAGGCGTCGGTGCCGACCGTGCCGGTTTGCTCTTGGACATCGATTTTGGCGTTGACGTCCGCGATGACGAGTTTGAGGACGAGGGGGCGAGGGCCGGGCTTTGCGCCGACGCGGATCGGCTGGAAATTTTGGAGATCGACCCGCAGTTCGCACTCGGATGCCGAGAGTCGATCAAAGCGGAATTGGCCGTTCGCGTCGGTTTGGGCGGTGCGGGAGGATCGGCCTTGTTGCAGAGTAATTTTAGTGGCCGGGACGGGGGCGTCGCTGGGATCCAGAAGAACACCGGTGAGGGATTGGGACAGAACGGGGATCGCAAGCAATAGCGCGCAAAGGAAGACGTACATCAGGAATAAGCAAAGTTTAACCTTTGAGGCTGAAAAGCGGCTGAATAAAAGTTTTGAATTGTGACTGGGCTGCCATGCGACTGCAACGCGATATTCATCTGCGTATGTTGTGCTAGGGCGTGACTTCTAAAAGTATGCGATTGGTACTGGCCGTGTTTAGCCTAGCCGGGCTGACATTTGGGCAAAACAATGGACGATTTACGGGCACTGTGGCGGATGCGAGCGGGGCGGCGATCCCGGGTGCAACGATCAAGGTGAAGAACGAGAAAACAGGGGCGGAGCGGACTGCCAGCTCCAACGAGAACGGCTTCTATTTTCTTAGCAACCTGACGGCTTCGAGCTACACGGTGACTGCGTCGAGCGCGGGCATGTCGGACGCCGTGTCTAAGGAAGTCAATCTGACGTTGAACCAGGAGCGGACCCTGAACATCGTCATGAAGCCGACCTCGATTGCCACCGAGATCACGGTATCGGGCGGTGAACTGGCGGTAATTGACACGACCTCGGCCTCAGTTGGGTCCAACATCAACGCGCGCGAAGTGGCGGAGATGCCGATCAACGGTCGGCAGATTTCGCAACTCTATCTGCTGGCGCCGGGCGCGCAGACCTCGGGTGGCGGCAGCTACGACAACATCCGCTTCTCTGGCCGTTCGAACCAGCAGAACGCGGTTCGCTTTGACGGTGTGGAAGCTTCGTCGATCATCGACTCGTCGCCGGGCAACCTGAACGGACAGACTTCTTCGAGCTTCCGCTTGCAGGCCAGCTTAGAGACGGTGCAAGAGTTCCGTGTTGAATCGAGCAACTATCCGGCAGAGTATGGCACGGGCACGGGCGGGCAGATCAGCATCATCACGAAGTCCGGCGGGAACGCGCTGCATGGAAGCATCTTTGAGTACCTGCGCAACGACGCGTTTGACGCTCGCAATTTTTTTGACGGTTTGAACAAGTCGCCGCTGCGGCTGAATCAATTTGGCGGATCGCTCGGCGGCGCGATCGTTAAGGACAAGCTGTTTGCGTTTGGCCATTACGAAGGTCTACGCCAGCGCGCGGGCTTCCCGCTGGTGGGACAGACGCCGAGCTTGGCGGTTCGCAACCTGCAAGTTTGCGGGGCGGCTGTTACCGGGCGTTGCGTGGACTCGGCAATCAAGCCGCTGTTTGGCGCGTTCCCGATCGGCAACCGCGGAGCGACGACCAACCCGGATTTCGATCTGGCGCAGTTAGACGGCAAGTCGGTGGTGAATGAGAATTCGGGCAGCTTTCGCATGGACTATCGCATGAACGACAAGGATTCTTTCTACATGCGTTGGTTCCGCGACGACGGCACCTCGACGGCGCCCTTTGACGTGTCTGGCAGCGCATTTGAGCAGAAAGCGGTTGCGCAGAACGCTGTGATCGAATGGCAGCGAATTATTTCTCCGACGGTGATCAACGAATTCAAGTTGGGCTATAACGGGCCGAAGACCCGCACAAACGGCGTAGCGCCGACGGTGCAGGGCGTGACCTTTCGGGTGTGACGCTGAACATTACCGGCGCTTCCGTGTTGGTGGGCATTGGCGGCCAGGGCGCGAGCGCCGGGGTATCGATCCCTTCGGGCCAGGTGCGCGCGAGCAGTGCGACGAACGGTCGCGGCCAGCCGTATACGAACTATTCACTCAGCTATGTGGATAGCTTGAGCTGGATCAAGGGCAACCATAACATCAAGATCGGCGGCGAATTCCGTCAGGTGCGTTTGTGGACCGACCGCCTTGGCGGCGTCACTTACGCGTTTAGCAATTTGAATTCTTTTCTGGCGAACACGCCGACGATCAGCGTGCTGGGCGACGTGAGCGCGCCGAGCCCGTTTAATAACGGGGCCACGGGCAACCGCTTGGGCAAGACGGAAATGTTTAGCGTTTATGCTCAGGATGAATACAAGATCAAACCGAACCTGACCGTGAACTACGGCCTGCGTTACGAGTACTACACGCCGATGCGGGAGGACCGCAATCTGGTGGTGTTGTACAACACGGTCACCGGCGGGCTGGACGCCCCTGGCAGCCGACCGTTTTATCAGACTTCGAAGCTGGCATTTGGGCCCCGTCTGGGTATCACCTGGGCGCCGACGAAGCTCAAGGGCAAGACGACCTTCCGCATCGGCGGCGGCTATTACTACGGCCCTGGCCAGGGCGAAGACTTGATTCAGCCGATTGAGAGCGACCGCGTGAGCACTTCGACGACGGGTAAGTACCCGGTGGACGCGCTGGCGGTGGTGAAGAACTTCAACATCAACACGGCCACCGGCATCGGCGTGCGCGCTTACTCCGGCAGTTACAGTGTGCCCGAGAAGGTACTTTCTTACACGTTCTCGATGCAACAGGTGTTGCCGGGCAGCGTGATTCTGCAGTTGGCATACGTTGGCAGCCAGGGACGCAACTTGTTCCTGCGCAGCATCACGAACAAAGTGGTTGGTTTTACGACAAACGCGACGACTGGCGCGGGCTCGGTTGTGCGTGAGTTCGGTCCGCGCTTTGGCGAGATTGACTACAAGACGGTGGGCGGCACGGATCACTACGATTCGTTGCAGACGACGCTGAACCGGCGCTTTGCGCGCGGCTTCACGTTGGGCGCGCAGTGGACCTACGGCCACAGCATCGGCAACACGGCAGGATCGAACGAAGCGAACACGGCAACCAATCCTTACAACTTCAAGGCCGACCGGGGCAACAACGCGTTCGATGTGCGGCACAGCGCGAACGTCTCGGCGATGTATGATCTGCCGTTTGGCAAGGGCCGCCGATTCGGTTCGAGCATGAACAAGGCGTCTGATCTTGTGGTTGGCGGCTGGCAGCTTGGAGGCATCGTGAATGCGCGCACTGGTTTGCCGCTGGACATCCGCATCACTCGTCCCGACCTGGTGTATCGCGATACGCGCAACGGGAACATCGTGAACGCGCCGATCGTGCTGGGTGACGGAACGGTGGCTACGGTTCCGGTGATTAACGTGCCTGGCGGCGGAAACTCGCGCGATGTGCGCTTCCCCGACGTTGTGGCGGGCGTAAATCCGTTCCTGACGGGCGTGGACAAGCGTTTGTTGATCAATCCGGCGGCGTTCTCGACGCCTGCTCCGGGCACTTTCGGCAACCTTGGCCGCGGCGCACTGCATGGTCCGGGACTGTCGCAGTTCGACTTGACGCTGCACAAGAAGTTTTCGATCACGGAGCGCCTGATTAGCGAGTTTCGGTTTGAAGCTTACAACTTGTTCAACCGGGCGAATTTCGCCAACCCGGTGGTTCGTTTGAACAATGTGCTGGGAACTGGTACGAATCAGTTGCAGCCGGGCCAAGCGTACAATGCGACGACGGGTGGGACTTTCGGATCGGTGTTGCAGACTGTGGAATCGGCTGTGGGCTTGGGCGCACAGCGTCAGATTCAGTTGTCGCTGCGATTGAGCTTCTAGCTCGCGATCGATCAGAAGTTGGATGAGGGCTGGCCCGAAAGGGCTGGCCCTTTTTCTTGTTTTCGGGGGATTGGCGTAAGGGATGCGGTACACTAAAGGAGTTGTTTGTTCGGGCCGTAGCGCAGCCTGGTAGCGCGCTTGCTTGGGGTGCAAGAGGCCGCGAGTTCGAATCTCGCCGGCCCGACCAATTACAACATCCGGTTGAAGACTGCAAGCTGTAAGTACTTGCCACGTGATATACTGCCCTCGTTTCTATACTGAAGCTGGAGAAAAACGTGAAGTACTTACTCGGATTTTTATTTCTTTGCTGCCTACGCGCGAACGCGACAGTGGTTACCATCAGCCCAAGCGTAAGCTTCAGCGCCGGGCTCTACACTTACTCCTACGCCATTTCCATAATTCCGGACAGCGACGAGGGCATCTACCAGTTCGATCTTTTGAATCTTGCGGGACTCAGTTCGAATACGGTTCTGGGCAGCCCGGCAAATTGGACAGCGGTTCCCGACTTTACCGGACTGGCGATTTCCTGGATTAGCGACAACTATGCGGCGGACGCATTTGCCACACCGGTGGCCGGATTCTCATTCACGTCCCCGAACGGACCTGGCACTGTGAGCTATGCAGTCTCTATCGAGGACTCCTTTTCGAATTTGAGTTCCGGCGACGGCACGACCTCGGGCCCGACTACGGTGCCAGAGCCAGCCAGTGGGGGCGCGTGCGCCGCAGCCTTGTTGGGCTTGGCGTGGTTTAAGCGCCGGGCGTTCCGGGCCTGCTTTTGGGGATCGCTGCCGATCGCGATGATGGCGGCACCGAGTGTGCAGGTGAAAGTGGCTGGGGCTCCGGCCTGGGCTCCCGATATTTCAATTCGAGCCGCGAAGCCCGCTATTCTGGACGCCAGCGGTTCGACCGGAACCGGCGGCTTGACTTTTTTATGGCAGCAAATTTCCGGGCCGAACACGTTGCGATTCTCGAGCCGTACGGTTGCGGCTCCAACGATCACCGGCGCTATTTTTGGAAGCTATGTTGTGCGGGTCAGTGTCAGCGACGGTACCGGGACGTCAATGGGCGATCTTCGATTTGGAGCCGTGGGCACGGACGACCTTGGGGTGGTGACGCCACCCACTAAGGAGCAGGCGATCTTGTTTGCGCCGCTGATCCGGTGGGGGGCGAGCCCATGGGCGTGGGTGGATGAGCGTCACCGATTTTGGGCCGACACCCTGGGGGACGCGATTGCCAACAACCCGAACTATAACGGTCTGGATTGGGACACGTTGCTTGGCGGCACGGTTGCGCTGACACCGGGAACGACTGTAGTCACAGGAACAAACACCCAATTCCAGACGGACTTTTGCGCCGGAGGCACCGTGGCACCACAGGATACGAACATCGTATTTTGGCAGCCGAATGCAAGTGGAACGGGGCGGCGCGAGTATCAAGTAGCCGGTTGTCCCACACAGACCTCACTTACGCTGGTGCGAAATTTCGTGACGAGCGCCGCTCCACTTTCAGGCGTTGGTTACTCGAAGTGGCTTTGCCGGGCGTGTTGGGCGAACGGATCCTCGAACATCAACTACTACGACAATGTACTAGCCTATTACAGCTTGTACTATCGAAGCGGACGAATTGAATACTTAAATTCAGCCCGGCTTCTTGCACGGAACTGGTGGCGCGCGCCGTATCTTGACGAGGGGCGGAGCTACACGACGGGCGGCTTCTATTATCCGATCCCACGTGTGGCGAGCCTACTAGGCGTGATTTGGTACGCATACGAGACAAACGACGTGGCCTTGTGGGCGCAGCTATATCCCGCACTGGATACGATGACGGGAAGTTGGAATACGGCTGCGCCTATCTCGGACGTGCGCGAGGAGGGGGCCCACTTTGCATTTCTAGCATTGGCCGCACGCCTGGCTCCAAGCGGAGCGAAGCGCACCTCATACGCATCGGCTGTACAAAACGGGTTGACGAATCGGTGGGTTCCTTTCCAGACGGCGGCCGGCTATTACGTTTATCCGCTGTCCCCCTCTAGTGGGCTTGCCGCAGTTACCAATGGAAGCGATGTCGTTACCCTCACGGGTCGAACCATAACGCCCGGAGATATAACGGGACTGACGGATTTTTACGTCTGCAATAATTCGACGTGCGGATCTGGCGATGCTTCCAAGTATCGTGTTGCCAGCTATGTAGACCCAAGCTCATTCCGGCTGGCAACGCCCTACACAGGAGGCAGCACCGCGAACCGCTATTATCAGTTGGGCACGGTTGTGGGGCCCGGCTTTGTGCAGCCGTTCTTCCAAGGGATTGCTGCACACTATCTGGAAATCGCCTACCGCTCGCTTGGAATCGCGTCGGCGCGCACAGTGGCGTCCAACATCACACAGTGGCTACAAACCAATGGGCAAGAGAATTCGACAAAGGGTTTCTACTATGTTCGAGTTGCCTATAGTTGCGAGCCAGTGTTGGACATTCATTCCGATTGCGCCTTTGATCCGGCGCTGCCCGACGACGTAAGCGCAAGCCGTTATTTGAATGGCCAGAGCCTGTTTGCTTATTCCAGTCAGTTCACTAACAATCCGTCTGCGGGACTTTTATTGAACGGAGATTTTCTTACGGGTGCGGCGATGGGAAAGCTTGGGGGGCCATCGACGGATAGCGCGTACGTGCAGAATTTGGAATGGGCATTCGATAACGGACGCTTTAAGGACTTTGGATTCTTCTTCGGGACAGGCGGCGTGGCACAGTGGAGCGCCGCCCGGACCGGCACGGCGACGTCGCAAATCAACGGGAGATAGAACCCGGAACTCGATCGTATTTAGAAGCGATACCGAATTGCGATCTGCACCTGGCGGGCGTCGCCGGCACTGGTGATGTTGCCAAAGGTGGTGCCACCGAATGTGGTGTTCGGGTTTGCGAAGTTAACCGTGTTGAAGAGGTTGAAGGCCTCCAAGCGCAGGTCGAGGGCCGAACTTTCCGTCACGGCGAAGCGCTTGACGAAGCTCAAATTCACGTTGAAGAGCTTGGGGCCCAAGGCTACGTTGCGCTGCGCATTGCCTGGCGTGTTCAGCGGCTGGACCGAGAAGGCCGAGGCGCTGAGGAAGTTGAGGCGGTTGGTTTTTGGGTCGATACCCGTGTTGGCCTCGCCGACGCGATTGGGGCGGAGGCCGCCGCCGTTGCGGTTGAGGAAGGTGTAGTTCTGATTGTTGAGGGGATTGACGCCCGTGGCGGCGAGAGTAACGTTGATCGGCAGACCGGTGCGTGTGGAGAGGATGTTCGAGATCTGCCAGCCACCGAGGACAGCGTCGGTCAGGCGATTCCAGCTACCGCCGAACTTGTGGCCGCGTCCGATGGGGAGTACGTAGACGTTGGACCAGGTGAAGCGCTGACGGGCCGTTTGGCTCTGCGGGCCGCGCTCGGCGGCGAGGTTGTCCAAGTACTGGGGCTGAGTGCCGGCATCGTAGGAACCGGCCTCATCAATGGCGCTGGCGTAGGTGTAGGAGGCCAGCGTGTAGAGGTTTTTGCGCATCTGCTTTTCGTACTTGAGCTGGAGCGAGTTGTACCAGGAACTGCCGCGCGTGGCACCCATGGTGATCTGGGTCCACTGCGGATAGGGACGGTTGGCCGCAACGCTGCCGTCGACGCCGAAGGCGGTCTGGTTGAGCGCGTAGGTGAACTGGAGGTTCTTGCCGCGATTGCCGACGTAGGCGACCTCGAAGGTTGAACTGGCGGGGAGCAGGTACTGGAGCGCGACGTTGAACTGCTGGATGCGGGCGGCCTTGAAATCCTTTTCGCGAGCGCGCAACGAAATGATGTTGGTGTTGTAGTTGGTGAAGATGCCGCTGGGGACGGGGTCGGAGAGCTTGAAGGGAGGCGCGCCGGTGCCCACCTGAGCCAAGGTGATCGGGATCAATTGGGGCGGGTTGAGGGGCAGATTGATGTCGGAGCCGAAGATGTCTTCGCCTGAGTAGAAAAGCCCGTAGCCGCCGCGAAGGACTAACTTTTGCGGCTTGATCTGCCAAGCCGCGCCGATGCGCGGGCCGAAGTTGCTGTGGTCGGCGTTGACCAGGTAGTCGGTGCTGGAGCCCGGATAAACAAGCTTGCCTGAGGCGGGATCGAAGTTGACGTTCTGGATTGGCTTCTTGCCGTAGTAGGGGGTGGTGTACTCGTAGCGGACGCCGAGGTTGAGCGAGAGGGACGGGCTGACCTTCCAATCGTCCTGGAAGTAACCGGCGTAGGCCTTCTGCAGTTGCTCGACGTTGGTTTGCGTGTTGGCGTTGAAGGTTTGGAGATAACCGACCATGAGGTCGGCGAGTGCCTCGCCGGTGAAGCGGGCGCCAAAGCTGTAGCGACCGGCGGTGAGCTCAAGATCCTGGAAGAGGTTGTTCTTTTGACGGGTCTCAAAGCCGACGCGCATGGTGTGCGGTCCGCGGATGATCGAGACCGAATCGAGGAACTGGAAGAGTTCGGGGGCCTGGAATTGAGGGCGGAAGTTGCGAGTGCCAAGACTGTTGTAGCCGGTGACGACGATTTGCGGGATGCCTCCATTGCCTTTGGCCACGGCTTCGGAGGGGAAGTTTTTGAAGCCAAAGGCGGCTGGGCCGGCACCGTCGATGCCGGGATTGGTGAAGG
>JANXUM010000359.1 GCA_025356215.1 Bryobacter sp.
TCCTGATCCTGGCCGCCATGCTCAAATACCTAAGCAACGTCGACGCGGTTCTGCATTGGGGTTTCTTGACCCGCGAGCGATTCCTCGCCGCCTGGATCGTACTCTTCGCCCTTCCGGGTTTGTATTTGCTCGGTAAGCTGCCGATGGACGGCATCAAAATCGGCGAAACCCTGGGCGTCGGTCGGGCGCTGGTCGGCGCGCTCTTTGTCGTCTTTGCGCTCTCCCTGGTTCCGGGGATGTTCGGGGCCAACCTCGGCGAACTGGAGGCTTATGTCCCCGCTGCCCCGGAGACCAGCGCCGGTCTCTTCGGCAAAGGTCCCGCCGAGGCAAAGCTCCCCTGGATGAAGAACGATCTCAATGCCGCGCTGGCCCGCGCCAAGGCCGAAAACAAACTCGTCTTCGTCAACTTTACCGGCGTCGCCTGCACCAATTGCCACTGGATGAAAGCGAACATGTTCCCCAAGCCGGAAGTGCGAGCGGCCATGGACAAGTTCGTTCTCATCGAACTGTATACAGACGAGTTGGACAACCCCGTGAGCGAAGCCAACCAGAAACTGCAAGAGAGCCTTTTCCAGAGCGTGGCCATACCCTACTATGCTGTGTTTAGCGCCGATCAAAAACTGATTGGAAGTTTCCCTGGACTGACCAAGGACGTCAAGGAATTTACCGCCTTCCTCAACGCGGCGCTTGCTAAAGCATGAAGCCTCTCTCTCTCGCTCTCACATGCCTGCTCGCTCAGCGGACTTTTGCCGCCGATTCCATCCGCGGCTTCCCCGACGATGAAGCCAAACTGCGCCAACCCTTTGAGGAGCGCCTGAGGGCCACAGCCGAATCGAACAAGATTCGTGAATTCATGACTCGCATGGCGTCAGACCCGCATCAAGCCGGCTCTCCCGCCTCCAAGGCCATCGCCGAATACGCCCTGGCAAAGTTTCGGGACTTCGGCCTCGACGCAAAGATCGAAACATTCGACGTCTTGCTGCCCTACCCCGTCCAGCGCTCCGTCGAGATGGTCAGCCCCGTCCACTTCGTCGCCAAGCTCCGCGAACCCATCGTCAAGGACGACCCCGATTCGAGCGACGCCAACCAGATCCTGAGCTACAACGCCTACTCGGCGAATGGCGATCTGACGGCGCAGGTGGTCTACGCCAATTACGGATTACCGGAAGACTACGCCTATCTCAAGTCCAAAGGCATTGACGTCAAGGGCAAGATCGTCCTGGTTCGTTATGGGAGGGGCTTTCGCGGCGTAAAGCCGAAAGTGGCCGCCGAGAACGGTGCCGTTGCGTGCTTGATCTATTCGGACCCGAAAGACGACGGATACTTCCAGGGAGACATCTATCCCAAGGGACCCTTTCGCCCCTCCTCCGGCGTGCAGCGCGGCAGCGTAATGGACCTGCCGGTTTACCCCGGCGACCCTCTCACGCCCGGCAAGCCCAGCATTCCAGGCGTGGCGCGCCTGAAGATCGAAGAAGCGCGCAACCTTCCCAAAATCCCGGTCATGCCCATCTCATGGGAAGACGCGCGACCGATCCTTGAGCAGATCGACGGGGAGATCGCTCCCGTCGAATGGCGCGGTGCCATACCGGTGACTTATCACGCGGGCTCAGGGCCGGCAACCGTGCATCTAAAAATCCAAGCCGACAACGCGATCCGGCCAGTCCATGACGTTGTCGCGCGCATCAAGGGCAGCCTTTACCCCGATCAATATGTCGTCTATGGGAACCATCACGACTCCTGGGTCAATGGCGCTGCCGACCCGGTCAGCGGAGCAGCCAGCTTGCTTGAGGCCGCGCGGATCCTGGGCAAAGCCGCCCAGCAGGGTTGGAAGCCCAAGCGCACCATCGTCTTTGCGCTCTGGGACGCTGAGGAATTCGGCTTGATCGGTTCCACTGAGTGGACGGAGAAAAATCGCGACGACTTACTCAAGAACGCGGTTGCTTATTTCAACTCCGACACCACCCTGCGCGGCGCGATGAGCGTCCAGGCCACGCCTTCGCTGGAGAAATTCGTCGAGGAGTGGATGCGCGATTATCCGGATCCGGCCAGCGGTAAGAGCCTGCTGGAAACGACCAACGCCAGGGGCTACCGCGCTGGACCTCTTGGCAGCGGCAGCGACTACACCGCCTTCGTCCACCACCTTGGGATCGCCAGTCTCAATGCCGGCTTTGAAGGCAATATGAGCGGCGTCTACCACTCGATTTACGACAGCCTGCGTTGGTTTCAGTACTTTGGCGACCCGGACTACATCTTCACAACCGCGTTTTCGGGATTCATGGCCACGGGCCTGGCACGCATGGCCGACGCCTACATCGTGCCATTTGACTTCGGGCGGGTTGCGAGATTTCTGCGTGAGACGGTTGAAGAATTGAAGAAGTCTCCCAAGTCGCGGGGCTTGGCTTGGGAAAGTCTCGATCGGGAAGTCGAGCGGGTCGGCTTGGCCGCAAGAGCTTTTGGGACGGCTGCCAACTCACTCGAACCGCGCTTTGCCACGCTGGATCGGGGCAAACTGCGCAAATTGAACGAGGCCGTCTTTCAGAGTGAGCGAGGTCTCACCCGCCCAGAGGGCCTGCCCGGTCGCGAGTGGTACAAGTACCAACTCTCCGCTCCGGGCCGTTACACGGGCTACGGGGCCAAGACGCTTCCGGGGATTCGCGAAGCGATCGAGGCTGGCAGGGTGGATGAGGCGCAGATGCAGATTAAATCCTTGAGCGAGGTGCTCGGTACCTATGGCGATCGCGTCCGCACGGCGGCCCGGTTGGCCGGCGAACTGTAGACTACTGCGTCCACCGTGAGAGATAGGAATCCATCGCGAGCGAATCCAACTCCTTGATGAGTTGCTGATCCCAATCCTTGCGCTGTTTGGACTTTACCTTTTCCAACACCTCTGCGGCCTGATTTGCCTCGACATATCGATCGCGTTGCCGCCCTACTTCAGCCTTCTTCTCGGCAATGCGCGCAGCCAGCGTCAGGCGCTGAGTTTCCACCAGCATCCGGTAGCGGCCCAGTTCCGCCCGCGCCGGCGGCGACGGCAACACATCGCGCACCTCTTGCGCAAAGTCCGCATTCAGTTGCTCGAGCGCGTTGCAGCGAGCTACGAATTCAGCCTCGATGACGCTCAGCTTGGCTTTCTCCGCGCCCGCCTGCGCCCGGCGATAAGCCAACACCCGCTCCAATCGGAACGCGAACTTCTTCATCGGCGCACTGGCGCGTTGGACGCCACCTGGCCCAGAATCGTCGCGAGACTCTGCAACTGGCCCAGAGTCTCGCCAATCGGCGACGTGTCATCGGCGTCCTGCCTCAAGAAGCCGTCAATTTGCGGGCGGTTTCGCAAGACCGTGTCCAAAAGCGGATTGGACCCCTGCACATAGGCACCCAACTGAATCAAATCCGACGCCCGCTCATAACTGGCCAACGCCTCGCGCACGGCGCGCGCCGCCTCTTTGTGTTCTCTGGTCGCCAATTTCGATTGCAGACGGCTGACGCTCTCCAGCACGTTGATCGCCGGATAGTGCCCCATCGCGCCCAATTGCCGTGAAAGGATGATGTGTCCATCGAGAATCGCCCGAACCGTATCGCAGACTGGCTCATTGAAATCGTCGCCCTCTACCAGCACGGTGAAGAAGCCGGTGATGGAACCCTTGGGGAAACGCCCGGCCCGCTCGAAGATCTTCGGCAACATTTGAAATGCGCTGGGAGGGTATCCCTTTTGCCCCGGCGGCTCACCGGCTGCCAAGCCAATCTCACGCTGCGCCATCGCCAGTCGCGTCACCGAATCGATGACCAGCAAAACGTCTTTGCCCTGATCGCGAAAATACTCCGCCACCGCAAGCGCAACAAAGCAGGCGCGGATGCGCAGCGGAGCGGGCTGATCACTGGTGGCCGCAATCATGACGCTGCGCGCACGGCCCTCGGGCCCAAGATCGTGCTCGAGGAAACTCTTGACCTCGCGATTGCGCTCGCCGATCAACGCCACCACCGCAACGTCGGCTTGGTGGTGCCGGCACATGGAACCGAGTAGCGTGCTCTTGCCGACGCCGGAGCCGCCAAACAGACCGATTCTCTGCCCTTTGCCGCAGGTGAGCATACTGTCGATCACCCGAATACCGGTTACCAGCGGCTCGGTAATATTCTCGCGCTCCAGCGGCCCTGGCGGGCTGGCGTATAAGTCATAGAGCGCCTCTGGCGTAATCGGCGGCCCTCCATCCATCGGCTGCCCAAAGCCATCCAACACCCTGCCCAACAATTGCGGTCCCACCTGAATCTTTGCCGCCTCAGGCCGCGCCAGAATCGAGGCCCCTTGCGTAATTCCGCCCGTGTCCTCGAGCGGCATCGAGAGCACCTTCCCGTTGCGGAACCCAATCACTTGCGCCCGGATACGCTTGCGCGACGGCAACTGGATCTCACAGAAGTCGCCTAGCGCGGCTGCCGGACCGCTGCTCTCGATGAGCATCCCGGCGACGTCGGTCACATGTCCTTTACGCTGAAAGAGATCACTCTCCCGCAGGAACTGATCGTAGCCGCGAATGTTCAATCCCGTCATTGCCGCCTCCCCAAGAGGTCCACAAATCCTCTCTCCACTTCATCGAGCTGCGCCTGAATCGAGGCGTCCAGCACACCGCTTGTGCTCTCCAACATCAAGGCTCCGCGCTCGAGTCCCGAATCGGCGACAACTTCGACGCGCGGCGGCAGGCGCAGCCGCTCCAGATGGGGACGCAGCGCCTCGAGATCGCTCGGATTCAACAGAATCCGGTTCAGTTCCCTCAGTTGACTCTGCTGCGTAGCCGCATGAATCAATCCCATCAGCGCCTCGCCATCCACTTGAATCTCACGATAGAGAATTCGCCGCGCGATGCCCACCGCCAGCCGCACCAGTTGCTCCTCACTCTCGGCAAGGTAGCGGGCCTTGACGGTCGCGATGTCGTCAATCGACTGCGCCATCCGTTTCAGCCATGGTTCGATCTCCTGTTGCACGCGCGCCTGCGCCCGGCCCTCGCATTCAGCGCGCGTGCGCTGCACCGCCTCTTCGATTTCCCGCCTGTGCGCTTGTTGCCAGTCGGGGGGTGGGGGCGGCGCGTTTCCCATCGTCTGTGGCTGCGACGGAGAGTTTAGGGTCAGCGGCTCCGGGCTGTCAAACTCCTCCACCGCCCAGGGCGCAATCCCGATCTTGAAGGCCTCCGTTTCGGCGAGAATCCGCGACATGCTGCCGGCTGGCGCAGGAGTCCGGCTTTCGGTATGCACCTCGGAGGTGTGACTGCTAGTTGACATACTGCTCGCCGACAGTCCCCTTCAGATTGATCACGCCCTCGTTCTCCAACTGCCGGAGCGCGGTGATAATCTGTTGTTGCGCCGCCTCCACCTCGCGGATCTTTACCGGGCCCAAGGCGTCCATGTCCTCCTTCAACATCTCGGCACCGCGAGCCGACATCGCCGTCAAGAAATGGTCGCGCAGCCGGTCGCTGGTGCCTTTGAGCGCAACCGTCAGCAGCTTGCGATCGATCCGCGCCAGCAATTCCTTAATCCCGTCCTCACCCACCATCAGCATGTCCTCGAAGACGAACATCAACTGCCGGATCGTCTGCGTGAGGTGCGGATCGAGCCCTTCAAGGGTTTCAAGGATCTCCTTGCTCGTGCCGGAATCGAGCCGGTTGAACATCTCCGAGACCGCCTGCACGCCCCCGGTCGTCTCACGGCTGAAGTCGCCGATATCCTTCAATTTCAAGCCAATGATGCTTGCGATCTTTCCGATAATCTCCGGCGAAATCTGCTCGAGACTGGCCATGCGGTGCGCTACGTCCGCCCGGATCTCGATCGGCAGCGCATACAACAGACCCGCCGCTTGCGAAGGGTTCAGGTGCGAGAGGATCAACGCGATCGTCTGCGGATGCTCGTGATGAATGAACTTGGCCAACTGCGCCGGATCGGCCTTCTGCAGCGCGTCGAAACTCAGGCTCTCTCCGCCCAGTTGCTTCAACAGGCGGTCGAGAATCTTCTTGGCCTCTTCAGGGCCGAAAGCCTGAATCAAAACCTTCTTCGCGTAGTCGACGCCACCCTTCAACACATACTGGTGGGCGATCGACATCTGGTAGAACTCTTCGAGAACTCCTTCGGCAACCTCAGCCGTGACCGAGGCCGAGCGGGCCAGTTCCTGGCCGATCCGCTGCACCTCGGCGTCGTCCATCTGCTTGAGAACTTCCGACGTTAGATCGCTTCCGAGAATGATCAGCAACACTGCGGCCTTCTTCGCCCCTGGGATGTTCACCTTGAAAGTCGGGTCGTCGGGAAGGATATCGCCGATCTTGGCCGGTAGTTTTTCGGGTGCTTGTGCTTCAGCCACTGGTTTCTATCCTTCGTGCAGCCAGCTTCGTAAGACCTGGGCAATCATGACGGGGTCCTTCTTGGCTTCTTCCGTAATGTGTTGCTGCAGGATCTTGCCCTTTTGGGTCGTAACATGGGGCATCTTGAGTTTTTCGAGTTCCTTCTGTTCCAGGCGCTTCTGAAGATTTTGCTGCTCCGCCAAACGCTCCTCGAAGGTCAGGCCGTCGTCGGCGTCTTCAGCGCCTTCAATCGCCGCGCCACCCGCCCTCGTCTTTCCGCCGGGCACCGCCCCCTGCGCTGGCCCGGCTGTCACCGCCACCTTTTTCTTGCGGAAGATCAAGAAAGCCGCCACCAGCAACACCAGGCCAAGTACGACCGTCGCCGCAATCACCGCCAGTAGAACGATCGGATCTTTCAACGGCGGCGGCAGCAGTTTCAGGATCGCCTCGGGAATCTCGATCATCGGCTTTGGCCCGGCTGGCGCCGCCAAGACTTCCGGCGCGCTCATGCGCAATGTCGCGTCAAAGGGCAAGCTCTCGACGATGACCACGTCGCCGCGCCCAGGCACCAGACCAATTGCAGCCGACACCACTTCTTTAATCGCCTTGATCCTATCGGCCGACGGTGCCTCCATCACCTTCTTCGCCTTCGGCCCAACTCCATCCCAACGCGTGTTGTGATCGAGCAGGACGGACAGCGAAACGCGTTTGATCCCGCCCTGAGGCGTCTTGGTGCGCCGCACGGACCGGCTGGCCTGGTAGTTGGTGCTCTCCGTTTTGCGCTGCGTTCCGCTGCTCGCCGACGCCGGTCGCGAGCTCGGCCGCGGCAAGTTGCTCGCCGTCCCCGGCACGCCGCTCGCCAGAGGGATTCCACTCGAATCCTCAGTCTTCTGCTCGCTCAGCACTACCGCCTTCTCCGGGTCGTAAGTCTCTTCGCTAGCCTCGGCGCTGGTCATGTCGCAATCCACGGTGACTCCGGCGCGGTACTTCTCCTCGCCCAACAACGGCGTCAGCGTGGCATTCACTTTCGCCAGCATGTCCTTTTCCAGCTTTTGCCGGTACTCGAGCAGTACCTCCGGGTAATCTTCATCCGCCGAACCGCCCTTGCGCGCCCGGCTCAGCAGATTCCCGTTATGGTCGATCAGCGACACATGCTCGGGCTGCAAGCCCTCAACCGCGCTGGCCAGCAAGAACACAATCGATTGCACCGCCTGTGGCGGCAGCCGCAACCCCGTCTTCAGCTTCAAAACGACGCTTGCCTTGGCCGGCTGCCGATTGTCCTGAAAGATCGATTGCTTGGCGAAGGTTAGATGCACGCGGGCATGTTCCACCTCGCGCAGGCTCGTCACCGTCCGCTCCAATTCTCCTTCGAGCGCGCGCTGATAGTTGACCTGCTCGGCAAACTCAGTCAAGGCGAAGTTTGTCTTGTCGAACAATTCAAAGCCAATCCGCCCGCTGCGCGGCAACCCCTGCGACGCCAACTCCAACCGCAGTTCCGACAATTTGCCACTGTGCACGTAAACGCTGGCGCCGTCCTCGCCAATCTTGAACTCAACGTTCTTCTCGCGAAGCTTTTGCGTCAGTTGTCCGGCGTCCTCCGGTGCCAACTGCGTAAACAGCGGCTTAAAATCTTTCTCCTTCTGATAATTGATGAACCAATACAGCCCCCCGACGACGGCCAATACGGCCGCGCCGAGGCTGATCTTCTGACGAAGACTCAGGCCGTTCAACAACTCGAGAATCTGGTTCAAGCGGAAAGGTTCTCCATGGCGTCAAGCGATCAGATCTGCATCCGCATCACTTCTTGATAGGCCTGCATCATCTTGTTGCGGACCTCCATTGCCACCTCAAAGGTCAACCCCGCCTTCTGGATGCTCATCGCCACCTGGTGAATGTCGGTCTGCTCCCCATTCATCCACGCCGTCACCTGTTGCGAGGATTCGTTCGCCGTCGTTTTGATGTTGTCCAGAACGCCACCCAACACCGCCTGAAACTCAGCGCCGCCGCCCGCGCCGCCACCGGTCGGGTCCAACGGTTTGACAAGGTCAATTGCTCTGGAAAGTGATACTTGCATCGCCTATCCCCTCAGAATGTCGATCGATTTCGAGATCATGTCTTTCACCGCGTTCATTGCCGTGACGTTCGCGCCAAAGCTGCGGCTGGCATTCGTCAAATCCACCATTTCCTCGATCGGGCTGAAATTCGGAAAGCTCACATAGCCCTTGGCGTCGGCGTCCGGGTGCCCTGGGATATAGCGCTTGATCGGCTCCTTGTCGTCAATCTGCACCTCGCTTACCGCCACTCCCGTCCCGCCGCCATCGAGCGAATTCTGAAAGGCCGAGGCGAAGGGGCTCGTAACCCCCGCGCTCTGGAACACCGCATCCTGCCGCTTGTATGGCCCGCCCTCGTCCGTCCGCGTCGTCTCTGAATTGGCGATGTTCTGCGCCAGCAATTCACTGCGGAAACGCTGCGCGCTCATCCCCGACGCGCTCACACTCAAACTCTCAAATAGGCTCATCGCTACCTCACGTCCTTGATCGCCATCCGGATGTCCCGCGCGTCGCCCTTGATCAACTGGCTGACGAAATTGAAGCGCATCGCGTTTTCGCTCAGCAGCCGCATCTCCCGATCGACATCGACGTTGTTACCGTCGTTCTTGGTCTTCAGCCCGTCCGGCTCGATCGCGTTCGGTTTCCCTCCGGCCATCAACGACTGAAATTCAAAATTGAAGTCAATGTCTTTGGTGCGATAGCCCGGCGTGTCCGCGTTTGCGATATTCGCCGTCACCAGCTTTTGCCGGTCGGCAAGAAGATCGAGGTATTGCGCCATGCGTCCGGTTAATGGATCGAACATACTGCGACAACTTAAGCAAATCGGATGCCAAACCCCCAAAGACCCGCCAATCCAACCTCGAGCCCCCAAAAAACGGCAAGAATTTGCCAATCCCGCCCATTTCCCGCCGCCCTAGCTACTCGTAAGTGTCGGGGTACTTTTCCCGCATCTCGTGTGCCATTTCGAGCGCCGTTCCAATTTGGATCAGTTCCCCCTGCCCGATTCCCGGACACCACTTCGCCGTCCGTTTCCACTCCCGGCGGCTCTCCACAAGCTCCGGCCAAAATGGAAACAATCGGCACTGCACCGGCTTCACCGGATGAATGCCGCACCCGCCCGCGTCCAGAAAGGGGCACTGCTTACCGTTGCGGCGCGGCTTCCGAATCCGTCGCATATTCCGTGTTCGGTAAATGTGCTCGGCCTCAAACTCCGCCTGCGGCAACCCCAGATAGCGCGCGGCGTTGGCTACATCTTCCTCGGTCAGATAGACGTACCCGCTCACCTGGCAACACTTGCTGCAACCGCTTTGGCACTCAAAGCGAATTTCGAAATTCGAAGTTTCACCCACGCAACCCTAGGCTAACAATCGTGTTCAATAGAGTTATGCGAAATTTCGTCCTCACGCTTGGATTGGCCGCCGCGACCCTGTCCGGTCAAGCCCCCACCGGCCCCGTCGTCCAGCCGCGCGGCGTCGTGAACGCGTTCTCGCAGTCCCCCGCCCCCGCCACGGTTTCCCCCGGCGGCCTGCTCGTCATCAATGGCATTAACCTCGCCCCGCCCGAAGGCATCAAGCCCGACACTCTTCCGCTACCCACCAAAGTTGGCGACCCCGCCATCGAAGTCTTGATCAACAACCGCGCCGCCGCCATCGTCTCCGCAATCCCCTCGCGCATCACAGTCCAAGTTCCCATTGAGACGCAGAACGGCCTGGCCAGCGTTGTGGTCAAGCGCGGCGATCAGCAATCCCGCGTCGCGCGCGTCACGGTGCAAGCCCTCGCCCCCGCCCTCTTCACCGTCAACGAACTCGGCTTCGGTGTTGTCGGCAACACGGGTTCCGATGCCGTGCTTAAGTTGCGCGCCACCTCGCTTGGCGTTGTCCAGCCCCGTATCCCCGATGGCGAAGCCGCCGCAGCCCAGGCCGCCCCGCGCGCCAACATTCGCGTATACGCCGCAGGCCTGCTTGCGGACTCTAAAGCGGCTTACTCCACAACCTCGCCCGGCGAATTCGACATTGAAGTTTCGCTGCCCGAAGGCACTAAAGCTGGCGACCCCATTCTTCTCGTAGCTACCAACGCCGACGCCAACCTGGTCACCAACCGCCGCGGCCCCTCGGCTTCGGAAAGCATCTACATTCCCTTCCCCGCCGGCACCCCAGACTTGCGCAGTCTCCGCTCCAGCGACGCCCGCGGCCTTTTTCTCAACGCCAACGCCGCGCGCGGCACCGATTCCTGCTACCCGAGCTTCACCATCGACGCCACAGCCAAGACATTCAAAAAAGTCGATGGCTGTCTCACCGCCGCGCAGGCCCAAGCCGCAACGCCCTTTGTCGAGGCTGCCAGCGCCGCCACCTTTGCCGCCTTTGAAGGCCCCTTCACGGGAACCGCGCAGCTTGGCCAAGCCGCGCCCGTCAGTAACAAGATCCGTGTGTTCCACCCCGCCAAAGACACGCCCATCACGGTTACGCTCCCAACTGCCGCCGCCAACATCAACTCCACGGAAGGCGGCAATTTTCTCGCGGTCGTCCCCGGCGCGACCGGCGCGGCGGCTAGAACCTATCACATTGACGCTATAACGGGTGAAGCTGCCGAGGTTGTCCCCGCCGCCGGCAACGGTCTTGGCGTCGCCGGCGCCAACGGCCAAGCCCTCCTGCAGCGCTTTCAGAATCTCGATCTGGGCGACGGCGTCGACAAGCTTCTCAGCGGCCTCAACACTGTCAACAACCAGATCATTCTTACCGCTGGCGACAATCAGGAAAGCCCCACCAAAGCCAAAGTCGCCATCCTCACCGCCGCAGGCGACATCGTATCCAAGCGCGATTTCCCAACCGGCTGG
>JANXUM010000363.1 GCA_025356215.1 Bryobacter sp.
GTCGACCGCTCGGCCCGCCAGATGCAGTCCAGCGCCCAGTCCCTCGCCGAGGGCTCGGGCCAGCAGTCCACCCAGATTGCCGAGGCATCGCGCACCATCGAGCAGATCAACGAGTCGATCCGCCAAGTGGCCACCGCCGCCGGCTCTGCGGCCAACGTCGCCGAAACCGCCTTGGCCAGCGCCCGCAGCGGTTCGCTCTCGGTGCAGAAGACAATCGATGGCATGGACGCGATCCGGGTTCAGGTGCAGGAGACCGGCAAGCGCGTCAAGCGTCTGGGAGAAAGCTCGCAAGAGATCGGGGAGATCGTACAGCTCATCGGCGACATCGCCGATCGTACCTCGATCTTGGCTTTGAACGCCTCGATCCAGGCCGCCGCCGCCGGGGACGCTGGCCGTGGTTTTGCCGTTGTCGCCGAGGAAGTCGAACGTCTGGCGGAGCGCGCCGCCGAGTCAACCAAGCGCATCGGCCACCTCATCCGCTCTGTCCAGACCGACACCAACGAGGCCGTGGCCGCGGTCGAGCGTACGACGAAAGAGGTGGTTGGCGGTTCGCTCTTGGCCAACGACGCCGGTGTCAAGCTGGGTCAGATCGAGACCGTCTCGCATGACATCTCGCGGCTGGTTCGCGAGATCCTCGAGGCCACTCGCCGACAGGCCGAGAGCAGCGAGAGCGTCACCCGTAAGGTGTCCGGCGTCACCGAATTCACTTCCAACACGGCTACCAGTGCCCGTCAAGTGGAGAACTCGGTCCGCCAGTTGGCCTCGCTCGCTCAAGCACTGAACGAGTCGATGAGCCGCTTCAAGCTGCCTGAGACCCAAGAGCAGTCCGTCGCGGCCTGAGCGCTCACATGGCGACCCAGTTCGATCTTCAAACCGTCACCGGCTTCTATGAAGAAGCCGTCGGCTATCTGTCGCCGCTAGACCAGTGCCTCGGCCAATTGAGTGAGCGCCCGGGAGATCGCGATCTGCTGGACGAGGTGCACCGGCTGACGCACTCAATCCGGGGTGCCAGTGCCGTTGTCGGCCTGCCTCAGTTGACCACGCTGAGCGGTGACCTGGAGTCCTTCGTCGAAGACATCCTCGGCGGGGTGCTGGACTGGGAGCCCTCGACACTCGACATTATGCAGGAGGCGGCCAGCCTGATCCGCCTGCAGTTGGAGCTAGGCTCGGCACCGGTCGAAGTGCGGAGCGCGCCGTCGATCCCGATGGCCGACCCCGAGGTCATCGAAGGCTTTCTAATCGAGGCCGAAGAGGCGTTGCAAACCGTCGCCCAATACCTTCGCCAACTCTGGGCCGACCCCGGCGCGCACGCTCCATTACTGGAGGTGCGGCGGGCCGTTCACACCATTAAAGGCGCGGGCGGGATGGTGGGGTTGATGACGCTCAGCTCGGTTGCCCATCGCATGGAAGACCTGCTCGACGCACTCGCCGATGGCGAACTCACGCCCGATCAAGACAAGCTTGGGCTGTTGCAGAACTCCGCCGACCTGCTATCCGACATGATCGAAGCGGGCGGCTCAAACGCTTCAGCCGAGGCCGCGATCCCCGCTCTGTTTGAGCGCTATCGAGGATTGCTCTCGACGGTTGCACCGGTCGTCGCCCCAGCGCCCAAGCTGTCGGAGACCGAGCCGGTAGAGAGCGCCAAATTTGTTCGCGTCCCGCTGGAGCGAGTGGACGAACTGGTCCGCATCGTCACCGAGCTCTTCGTTCATCGCTTCAGCTTCGAGCGCGCCCTGGCCAAGAGCGGCCATGAATTGAACGAGTTGTCCTTATCGCTGCGGCGCTTGCAGCAGCTCGCGGCGACCTTCGATCAGGAGCACATCCTGGTGCACTCGGGCGCGGTCCGCGAGCCACAGAACAATCCCGAGTTCGATCCGCTTGAGTTCGATCGCTACACGCGCATGTACACGCACTCGCGGGACCTCAATGAGGCAACGGCGGATGTGGGCGCGGCGCAAGCCCAGTTGCGCCAAATCTCGGGCGACTTTGATACCTACCTCAATCGCGAGAAGCGGCTAAGCTCGCAGCTCCAGGACCGTCTTCTGCGCTTCCGAATGGTGCCCTTGTCCTCGCAAGCGGAGCGGCTGCACCGCACAGTCCGCGTCGCTGCCGGGCAGGCGGGCAAGCAGGCGGAACTGATGCTGGTGGGCGCGGGTGCCGAGATCGACAAAACGATGCTTGAGGCGTTGGGCGGCCCGCTCGAGCACCTGCTACGCAACGCCGTAGCACACGGTATTGAGAGTCCCGCCGAACGAGCCGCCGTTGGCAAGGCCGCGATCGGCAGAATCACACTCAGCGCGGCATACGAGGGGACGCAGGTTGTGCTGCGGCTAAGTGACGACGGCGTTGGGCTTCAGACGGACCTGATCCGCGATCGCGCTCTTGTGAGCGGTCTGATTAGCGAAGAGCAGGCCGCCGCGCTCAGCGCGGATGAGCTGTATCAACTGATGTTTGTGCCGGGCTTCTCGACCGCCACCGAGCTGACCGAGTTAGCCGGACGCGGGATCGGCATGGACGTGGTCAGGAGTTCGGTGGAGGCCCTCAAGGGCACGCTCAACATCGACTCGACGCCAGGGCAAGGGGCGGCCTTCACGATCCGTCTCCCGTTGACCTTGGCGATCAGCCGCGTGCTGATTGTCGAGACTCGCAACCGGCTCTTTGCGCTGCCGGTGGCATCGGTGCGCGAGGTGGCGCGGATCGATCCGAAGAAGATCGAAGACCTCGACGGGCAGCGTGTGGCGCGGCTGGCGAACCGGGCTTTCCCGCTACATTCTTTGGGCGAGATGTTGGGGATTGCGGCCCCAGCGGTCGAGCACGCGCCGGCACTGCTGCCGGTGGCGTTGCTGCGCAACGGCGACAGCGACTTTGCGGTCACCGTCGACCGCATCATCGAAGCCCGCGAGGTGGTGGTCAAGCCGCTGAGCAGTTTGATTGGCCGTGCGCCGCATCTCATCGGCGCGACGCTGTTGGGCGACGGGGCGATCGTGCCGATCCTCGACCCCGCAGGGCTGGCTCCGGCGAGGCGCGCGACTCCTTTAGTACCGGTTGCGGCCCCCTTGCGGCGGGCGCTGAACATCATGATCGTCGACGACTCGCTCAGCGTACGGCGCGTCATCGCCGGGCTGCTCGAGCGCCAAGGCTGGCACCCGAGCCAAGCCAAAGATGGCGTCGAGGCGCTGGACTTGCTGCGCCGCGCCGACACCCTTCCCGACCTGATCCTGATGGATGTCGAGATGCCGCGCATGGATGGCTTTGAACTCACTGCCACGCTGAGGGACCAAGACCCGTTCAGACACATCCCGATCGTCATGCTGACGTCGCGCTCTGGCGATAAGCACCGGGCGAAGGCTTTCTCGGTGGGCGTGACTGACTATCTGGTCAAGCCCTATCAGGATGACCACCTTCTGGACACGATCCGGACGAATGCGCGGAGGACGCGGGGACCGCTGCCCTCATGAGCGCCGCGGTGATTCTGGTGACGTTCACATTGGGCCGCTGGCGGCTGGCGGTGGACGCCGAGTCGTTGTCACGGATCGACCGTGAAAATCGCCTCCTATGCTTTCGCGACGGGACGCACGCGCGTGTCGACGCAATCGAGCCGGCTTGGGATTGTTTGGCGTCGGCAGTGCTGGGCTTGCCTGAGGCGACGCCTGGGGTTCAGGGTTGGGTCGCGTTTGGCAGCGAGATCTTTCTACTGGTCGACTCGAGCTTCTTCCGGGGGGAGCATGCGGCGGAGCCACCGCCGAGCCCGGCGGCGAGCCAGTTTGTCAGCCACCTGTTTGGGCGCTTGTTGGTGTTTGGTACCTTGGCTACACAGGGCTTGCTGAGCGCCGCACTGAGCATCAAGCAGGCGCTGGAGCTTGTACCCGCCACGGCGCTAACTTCGATCGAAGACGAGCGAAGCCAGATGCGGGAGGTGCTGTTCTGGCGCGGCCACGCGGTGCCGGTGGCGGACTGGCCAATGTTTCTGATGCACCAGCCCTGGCAGCCGGCCGACTCGAGTCATTTTCTTGTGGCCCGGTCACTGAAGCAACGGCTGCTGGCGCTGCCGGTGCAATCGCCGGTGCAGACCGAGCCGGCGGACTGCGCCGCCATCCATGACCCGACCCGTCCGGCACATGGCGTGCTGGGCTGGTACACGATAGAGCGGGGGCCAGTGGCGCTGCTCGATCTGGATGCGATTCTCGATTGCTAGACTGGTCGCTGTTGAGTGCGGACTGGGGGCATCGAAGAAACCTGGATAAACGCCGCTGGGACGTAAAAAGCGAAGCTAAGGTTGGCACACTCCGCGGCCTGATAGGGGTTAGATAAACTCGATGCCGACGATTTGTTCCTTTTACGGAATTCTGATCCGGATGTTCTACAACGATCATCCTCCTCCACACTTTCATGCCCGCTATGGTGAATTCGAGGCCACAATAGAGATTGAAACTGGGCGGGTGCTGGAAGGATATCTTCCGGGCCGCGCCCTAAGCTTAATCGAAGAGTGGGTAGCGCTACACAAGGAACAATTGATCGAGGACTGGGGCCTGTGCCGAACGAACCTCGCCCCCGCGAAAATCGATCCCTTGCCATGAAGGAGCAAAGTCTATGAATTGGGATGTAGTTGAAGTCAGGCCTGAGTCCGGAGGGATTCTATTCGTTCGTTTCAAAGATGGGTTATCGGGGAAGATTGAATTGCGCCCGGAACAGTTGACTGGTGTGCTGGCTCCCTTGCGAGAACCGGCGCTCTTTCAGCAAGCTTTCATCGATATGGGGGCGGTGGCATGGCCGGGAGATATCGACTTGGCCCCGGACGCGATGTACAAGGAGATTGCCCGCAACAACGCCGCCGTGGTTGTGACCACCGGGCGCAGGATCTGACTTCTTCTCGGGGATCTCGCAAAGCGCTGTTTTACAGGGCCGAACGAGTTAGATTGGCGAGATCGACGACGTTGGCGGCGATCAGGTCCTCAAAGGCGCCGGTGGTGGCGTTGAAGCCGTAACTGACATCCGCCAAACGCGTTTGATGATCGCGACACCACCGGCCAGAGTAATCGGAGGTGGTTTTCTCAATCTGGGTAAGGATCTGCTTGATTCGGCCCTCGATGACGACGCGCTTGGCGCGGCCGAGATCTTCGAGACGAACGCCTTCGAGCTTGATGCCGGTCACTATCATGATCGCCTTGTCGCCAGTGAGAATACCGATGTCTTCGAGTATCGCGTTGCGGTGATCGCCGAAGCCGGGAAGTGAGTATGCGAGTCGGGGTAGTCAGGACCGCGCTAGACTGACGCGTCTAACATTCAACTTGTAGTTAGAGCGCGCGTTCGATTCGAATGGGTTCTTGTTCGTGGTCAGTTTGACTAGTTCTTGTCGGAATCGCGACGTCCACTGTTTTGTGGTGATTGCCTCTCTGGCAGTCTATACCGGGAGGTAGAGCACTATGCTCTACACAAGGGTTTATCGACGCGAATTCATGGAGTGTTCGGCAGCAGCCGTGGGATGGCATCTGTGTTTTGGAGCCCCAGCGATCGTGGAGGCGTTCACGAGAAGAATCGAGCTACTGGCCCGGCAATCGATTGTCGAATTTCAGATGGCCTTTGAGCGTCGCACCGGCGAGAAGTGGGAACGCACTAACAAACACAGACGGATGACCGTCTCCTCCGACCGGAGGCGACTGGATCTCATCACGCACGACAATAGGAAATTGATGACTAGGTTGCAATCTGCCGATTCGGTTCTAGTCTGTACCGGGGACGACAATAATTACGTAGAGGCGGAGGTCAACAGTGAAACGGGTGCATACGATCTGGAGGTTCTACATCGTTACAAGCTGTTGTGCTTCACCCGATTTCTCTTGCTGAGGGAGCCATCTACGCAGGTGCAAGCCGTCTAGAAAGGTTGCCGGGACCAAGAAAGAAATTGTAGAGGTGCGTTACAAATTCGCCAATGAGCAGCTCAGCGAAATTTGTACCGTCGGGATTGATCCTGGGACGCTGAATCCGCTGTATTCGCATTCCCAGATTGCCCGGGATGGCTCGGTGATCACGGAAGATGTCGAGTTTTTGTCGACTGAGACAGACGAATCGTGGATCGCCGCTTTGCTAAATTGGCGCGTGCCGGAGAATTCGAAACGGCTCGGCGAATTCCGCGGCGGGCTTCCGCAATGAAAAAGGCCCACCGTTGCCGGTGGGCCTTTTTGTTGCTTGTGAGCTAGGGCTACTGGTTAGTAGTCCATGCCGCCGCCGCCGTGGTCGTGACCACCGCCGGCAGGAGCAGCCTTCTTCTCGGGGATCTCGCAAACCATCGCTTCGGTGGTCAGCATGAGGCCGCTGATCGAAGCGCTGTTCTGCAGGGCCGAACGGGTTACCTTGGCGGGGTCGATGACGCCGGCGGCAACCAGGTCCTCAAAGACGCCGGTGGCGGCGTTGAAGCCGTAGCTGACATCCTTGTTGGCCTTGATCTTCTCGACGATCGTCGCGCCTTCGAAACCGGCGTTGCCAGAGATCTGACGAACGGGCTCTTCGCAAGCGCGCTTGATGATCGCGACACCGATGGCTTCGTCGCCTTCGAGCTTGAGGGTGGCCAGCGCATCGGAGGCGCGGAGCAGCGCAACGCCGCCGCCGGCTACGATGCCTTCTTCAACGGCCGCACGGGTGGCGTGCAGGGCGTCTTCGACACGGGCCTTCTTTTCCTTCATCTCGGTCTCGGTGGCCGCGCCGACTTTGATGACCGCAACACCGCCGGCCAGCTTGGCCAAGCGCTCTTGCAGCTTCTCGCGATCGTAATCGGAGGTGGTTTCTTCGATCTGGGTACGGAGCTGCTTGATGCGGCCCTCGATGCCCTTGGCTTCACCAGCGCCGTCGATGATGGTGGTGTTGTCCTTGTCGATGACGACGCGCTTGGCGCGGCCGAGATCTTCCAGACGAACGCCTTCGAGCTTGATGCCCGTTTCTTCCATGATCGCCTTGCCGCCGGTGAGGATGCCGATGTCTTCGAGCATCGCCTTGCGGCGATCGCCGAAGCCGGGAGCCTTGACGGCAGCGACGTTCAGGGTGCCACGCAGCTTGTTGACGACGAGAGTGGCGAGCGCTTCGCCCTCAACCTCTTCGGCAACGATGACGAGCGGGCTGCCGGAGCGGGCAATCTGCTCGAGCAACGGAAGGAGGTCCTTCATGTTGCTGATCTTCTTCTCGTGGATGAGGATGTAGGGGTTTTCCATCACGCATTCCATGCGATCCGGATCGGAGACAAAGTAGGGGCTGAGGTAGCCACGGTCGAACTGCATGCCTTCGACGGTCTGCAACTCGGTGTGCATCGTCTTGGACTCTTCAACGGTGATGACACCGTCCTTGCCGACCTTCTTCATCGCTTCGGCAATGGTGTTGCCGATTTCGGTGTCGCCGTTGGCGGAGATGGTGCCGACCTGGGCGATCTTGTCGTCGGAGGTGACCTTGACGGCCTGCTTCTCGATTTCCTTGACGACGAGCTCGACAGCCTTGTCGATGCCGCGCTTCAGCGCCATCGGGTTGGCACCGGCGGCAACGTGCTTGACGCCCTCGCGGAAGATGCTCTGGGCCAGAATGGTGGCGGTGGTGGTGCCGTCGCCAGCGATGTCGCTGGTCTTCGATGCCACTTCGCGAACCATCTGCGCGCCCATGTTCTCAAGCGGGTTGGCCAGCTCGATTTCCTTGGCGACGGTTACGCCGTCCTTGGTGATGGTGGGGCCACCGAACTTCTTTTCGAGAACAACGTTGCGGCCACGGGGTCCGAGGGTGACTTTGACTGCGTCAGCCAACTGGTTGACGCCGCGCAGGATGGCCTGGCGGCTGTTTTCTGCGTATACGATTTGTTTTGCGGGCATGATCGGGTTTCTCCTGTGCCTTTACTTTTCGAGGATGCCGAGGACTTCGTCTTCGCGCATGATCAGGTATTCGTTGTTGTCCAGCTTGATGTCTGAACCGGAATATTTACCAAAAAGGATACGGTCTCCGGGCTTGACGTCGAGGGCAATCACTTTGCCATCCTCAAGACGCTTCCCTTTACCGACGGCGACAACTTCGCCTTCCTGCGGCTTCTCTTTTGCAGAATCGGGAATGTACAAGCCATTCACCATATCTACGTCGTTCTCCAGGCGCTTAACCACAATGCGGTCATATAGCGGGCGGATGTTCATCGTGGACAACCTCCATCGATTGTTTGGATTCAATTTATACGAGTGCACAAGGCACTTGCACACTCATAGAATTAGCACATTAGCGGGCCGACTGCTAAATAATTTCCTTAAGTGATTGATTCTAAACGAAAAATATTTGAAAAAAGTGCGCGAACGGGCTCCCGAGTGGTGAATCTTAGTGCAGAAAACCTTAGCGAGAGGTGCTAAGATTTACCAATGCGTTTCCTAATCTGTTTCTCGTTGATGGCGATCAGTGCGGCTGGGCAGGGTGTTGGGGAGCTGTATCAAGAGAAGTTGAAGGCTCGGATTGCGGCATATGACTCGACGATGGATGGGGCGCTGGGGGTGGCTTGGATCGATCTGACGAC
>JANXUM010000368.1 GCA_025356215.1 Bryobacter sp.
GAATGCCCTTGGGAGACGGTGGCGGAGCGGTACGTGGAATTCCTCGAGGCGGTGCGCGAGGGACGAACTGTTGCGGAGCAGCGTGTTGCGTTGGAGACGGCGGCGACACCAGTGGAAGTGCCGGCGAGTTACATCACATCCTGGGCGCAGGATGAAGGGGGGAAGGTCTATACAGACACGCATGTTACACGGCTGGTGAAGACGCTGGCGCTGACGCCCGCAGGAGACGAGACTAAGTCGATTCTGGAGATGGGCGCGTATATGCAGATCACGCCCGCGCTGAAGCATCAACTGGGTTACGGCACGGTGCGGGGATGTTACTACGGGCCGGCGGGGCGCGTGGACCATCACGAGATTGTTTCTGAAGACGGTACGCCGTTTGTCTGCGACGTCGATCTGTTTGACGCCGAGAAAGACGTTTTTCCCTACGCCGATTTGAGCTTTGACACCGTGCTGTGCTGCGAGTTGCTGGAGCACCTGACAGCCGATCCGATGCACATGATGAGCGAGATCCACCGCGTGCTGAAGCCCGGGGGCACACTGGTGTTAACAACACCGAACATTGCCTCGCACCGGGCGCTGCATGCCATATTGCATGGCTATCATCCGGCGTTCTTTCCGGCCTACATACTGCCCCGCAAAGAAGGCGAAGAAGCCGAGGCGCGACATAACCGGGAGTATACGGCCAAGGAGGTGCACCTGCTTTTCTGGGAGGCGGGACTGGAAGTTACGCAGCTCGAAACCGGAGAGTTTCTTGACCAGCCGCATCCGGAGCAGCACGTGATCGCGCACTTACTGGATCATTATCATCTATCGAACGAGCTGCGCGGCGACGGCGTTTACTGCGTGGGTCGGAAAGTGGCGGCGGTGCGAAACCGCTATCCGGGTTGGCTCTATGCCTGACATCAGCGACTTTGCGGTGCGGGCAAAGGAATTTAAGTTATTAGTGGAATGTAAGTTGGACGGCGCGGGAGTGGTGGGGTGCCACTGGATCGATCCCGAATCGGGGCGATTCTTGAGAGAGAGCCCTTGGGTGAATGTAAGTACGGAGGGGGGGGCCGCGTTTGCACTTGACTTACCGATCGCGCCAGGGCGATATCGTTTCTACATTTCGCGACGGGCGGAGGGTGGGACTTGGCCCTATTTGACGGGCGGGGAGTTCCTGGCGATTGACGCTCACGTGTGCGGGGACGGAGCGCATGTTGACCGCCACGAGATCACGACGTTGGGACAATTGCGGCGGGAGCGGTGGCCTGGGCTAGTCAAGGAGATTCTGCTGGGGCCCTTTGCGGCGATTTGGCAAAACCGGCAACTGATGCAGTCGATGGTGCGACGCGACGTGTTGTCGCGTTACCGGGGCAGCTTTGCCGATTCGTTCTGGGCGGTGCTGAATCCGTTGCTGCTGATGCTGACTTACTACTTTGTGTTCGGGTTGTTCTTAAAAACCAAGTTCCCGGGAGACCCGTCTCAAGCGGGCTTCGTCTTGTTCTTTATCTCGGGGATGCTGCCTTGGCTGGCGATGAACGAGTCGCTGGCGCGGGCACCGTATACAGCACTCGAACATCGGAATCTGATTACCAAGGTAATTTTTCCGATGGAGGTTTTACCGGTGAACTTGACGCTCGCGGGGCTGACGACCGGGTTGATCGCGACGGGTATTTTTCTCGTGATCCTGGCGGTGGCGCGCGGAGGGATACCGGTGACGGCGCTGTGGCTGCCGGTGATTTTGATCCCGCAACTGTTCTTGACCGCGGGGTTGTGTTACTTACTGGCTACGGGTGGAGTTTATGTGCGGGACTTGGTTTATGTTACGGGGCTACTGCTAACAATGTGGTTCTTTATGACGCCCATTTGTTATCCGGAGATTTCCCTGCCAGCGGCGATGTTGCCGGTGCTGGGAAAGAATCCGCTGTACATCATCGTTCGGGCCTACCGCGCCATCCTGATTGAAGGGGCGAACCCGGAGTGGCGAGCGATCGGCAAGCTCTATGCGCTGGCGCTGGTGGTTTTCTATGGCGGGTTTGCAGTATTTCATCGGGCGCGCAAAGGCTTTGCTGACGTACTTTAGAGTCTCGCTCCAGTGTGGAAAGGGGTCTCGCGGGAGGTTCTATTTCGCGGTTACTTTGTTTGCGTGATCGAAAACGAATCGCTTTACCGCATTGAGAGGTAGGAGAATACATTTCATGGGATTGAACGAACGGCGAAAAGTTGAAGAACTGAAGCGGGATACATTTCCGGCCCGGGTGTTGGAGATTGAAGAGATTTGTGGCAAGGCGATCCCTTACGAGATCGATTGGGAAAGCATCTCGGACGACGCGGCCGCGTTGAACTTTATCGACAACTTGTCCTGTCATCGTTTGAATATGGCGCTACGAATGATTTGCCAGGACGAAATGGGCAAGCAGGCCGTGCGCGAAGGAGTGAAGCTGGTGAAGTTGAAGAATGTAAAGGACGCGGAGTCGCGGCAGATCAGCTTGACCGACGGCGTGCTGGAGATGCACTGCGCCTATGCGCTGGGGACGACCGGCATGTTGGGAGACAATGAAATCCGCCAGTACTTAGAGAAACATTTATAGTCGATTGGAACAGCTTTGCCCCTAGCCTCTGAAACCCGGCTCGCCTACGACGCCATCGCGGCGTTCTACGACCGGCATTGGGGCAAAGAGTTTTTCAGCAGCGCGCGGATGATGTTTCGCGAGTATCTGGGGCCGCAGACGAAGCGCGGCTCGCGGGTGTTGGACCTTTGTTGCGGCACCGGGGATTTTGCGGAGTGGCTGAGCGGCCAGGGGATGCTGGTAAGCGGTGTTGATAATTCGGCGCGGATGCTGGAGTGTGCACGAGCGCGGTTGCCGGGGGCGACGTTTTATGAAGCCGACATGAATGGCTTTGGGCTGCCGGAGAGATTCGACGCGGTGACGTGTTTCTACAACAGCATCAACCAGGCGATGGACTTGGCTTCGCTGCGGGGGTGTTTCGATTCGGTGCGCAATCATTTGGCGGTGGGCGGCTGGTTTCTGTTCGACGTCATTCAGGAGCGCGGCTATGTCGATTCCTGGGACGCGGACGACTTGGTGAAGCTCGGCGACACTCGGTGCGAGATGCTGTATCGCTATGACCGGGAGCGGGGCCTGGCGCTTTGCCATGCGCGTGTAACTGGAATGAAAGGCGAGATACCGCGCGAGTACACGCTGTATCAGAGGCCGATCGAGGAGGCAGTGATCCGGGAGCAACTGGAGCGGGCGGGGTTTGCGTTGGAGGCAATCTCGTCGGTGCGGAACGCGATCCCAAGACAGGGACGATTAGCGGTGTTGGCGCGGGCAGTGGAGCCCGGCGGTGTACCCTCTAATGAAAGCGAGTAATCGAAGCCATGACAAACCTTGACGATCTGCGTAAGCACCTGAGCATCCTATCGGATGAAGAGCTGCTGGAGACGGAGCCGGAAGACCTGACGGACGAGGCAAAGGCGGCCTATGAAGCCGAGTTGCAGAGCCGGGGCTTGCAATGGGAGGGCGAAGAGGAGGCCGTCGAAGATGGCGAAGTTTTGGACGCGGCGCAGACGGATGCGGCGCTCGTATTGATCACGAAGTACGACACGATCGACGAGGCGCGCTACGCGCAGGGCTTGTTGCGAAACGAGGGCATCCCGGTGTGGATCGCGGGGGGAGTGTCGCCGCAGACCTTGCAGTTTGACCCGAGTGCACCTCTAAATGTGCTGACGAAGGCGGAATTCCTAGAGCAGGCGCAGGCCGTCTTGACGACGGAGATCTCCGAGGAAGAGTTGGCGCGCCAGGCGGAAGAGGCTGGAGAGCAAGCCTGAGCATCGACCTTAGCGGGCGGCACGCCATCGTTACCGGCGGGAGCCATGGCATTGGACTAGCCATGGTTGAGGCGCTGCTGGGGTGCGGGGCTGAAGTAACCGTGTTCGATCTGGACGCGGCGACACCGGTGGATGTGACCGACCCGACCGCGCTAGAGGCAGCGTTTGCGCAAGCCGCCGTTCCCGACATTGTGATGATCAATGCGGGGTGCGCGACGGTACGACCGATGGCGGAGACAACGCGAAAGATTTGGGATCAGACGGTGGCCCTGAATCTAACAGCGGTCTTTGAGACGCTGCGCTGCGCGGCGCATCGGATGAGGGGCGCGGGGCGCGCGGGAGCGATTGTACTTACAGCTTCGACGAATTCCTATGACGGCGAAGAAAATCTGATCGCCTATAACGCCACCAAGGCCGGTGTTTTGGGGCTACTACACACGGCAGCCAACGAGTTGGGCCCGGACGGGATCCGGGTGAACGCGGTGAACCCTGGGTTGATCCGCACGCGGCTGACAGAGAGCGCGTTTCAGGACCATGGCGTAGTCAAAGACTACTTTCGCGCGATTCCGCTCGGGCGTGGCGGGATGCCTGAAGAAGTGGCGAAGGCCGCTGTGTTTCTGGCGAGCGATTGGGCCAGCTACATCACTGGAGCGACGTTGCTGGTGGACGGCGGACAAATGGCCTGTAAGTTTGGGCCTTGGCGCGACGGGGAGGCCGAGTTCAGCGAAGGCCGTTGGCGGAAGAAGCACCTGAGCTAGGGCGTCGACTTGGCTAGCGCGGCGGCGCGCTCGTCAACCTCGTCTTTGAGCTTCAGGAGCGGGACGCCTTCTTCGAGCCATTTGGGGGCGGGGGCACCTTTCAGATGATAGTCATAGTACTCCTTCATCCGAGTCAGAAAGTCCTTTGAGTTCTCGGGCTTGGCCAAGTGGTGATTTTCGCCTTTGTACTGGAGCATGACGACGGGCTTTTGAAGGCGGCGGAGCGTGTTGAAGTACTCGATACCCTGGGTGAAATCGACAGCTCCGTCTTTGTCGTTGTGCAGAATCATGAGCGGAGTCTTAACGTTCTGGGCCTGGTAGACGGGGGAGTTGCGAATGTAGGGCTCAGGGTTGTCCATGTAGCCCGAAGTGAAGCGGCCTTGGCTGGATTCGAAGATGGATTGATTGGAGCTACCGGTGTTCCAGTAGACGCTCGAGTACATGCTGACCAGGTCGGTAAGCGGGGCACCGGCGATGGCGGTTTTGAACATGTTGGTTTGAGTTACGAGGAATGCCGTCTCGTAGCCGCCCCAGGAGTGGCCGTGGAGGCCGACTTTGGCTGGATCGACGACGCCGGTGGCAATAGCAGCCTTTAAGGCAGGCAGAACACACCAGAGAGCGGAACGCCCGGGGTCATTCAATTTGTAAGTGATGTCAGGCTGAATGACAACATATCCGTTTGAGTTATAGACAGATCGATTGAAGCGATCATCGAGAGCGGGCATACCGTAGCGATTCTTTTCCTGAGACAGTTTCTCGTAGATGTAAACGACGGTTGGATATTGCTTGCCGGGTTCATAATTGGCGGGAAGAAAGACGGCGGCTTGAGACTTGGCGTTCGTGGTGTCGCACGTGTAGTCGACGAGTTGCGAGCCGGAGGACCAGAGGAATTGGCTCTGCTGCGGGTTGGCCGCGGTGATGGCCTTGGCGTTGGCAAGGGTCGCGCCAGCGAGTTGGTAATCGGGAAAGTCCTTGACGGTCTGCCGGGTGAAGAGAAAAGTGTCGGCGGACTTGGCTTTCAATAGGCCGCCATACGCGGCATCGTCCCAGGTTAGCGGTTTGACGCCAGGTAGATTCGGCGCGAGGACGCCGATGCCGGACTTCTTCGTCCACTCGCCGTACAAGCCAAAATATTGGGGCTTGGAGAGATCGATACCCTTTTCATCAGGGTCGAGCGCGTAGCGCGACTGGTAGCGGATCTGATCCTTGCGACCGTTGCCGGACAGGTTTACGGGCTTGCCTTTGAGCGGAAGCCGCCAGACGTCCCAGTTGTCTTCGATTAAGACGGCGGAGGAGTCCGCCGTCCAACCGAGCGGCGTGGTGGGCGGCTTAACGACATTGTGGTCGTCGTCCGTGTCAACGAAAGAAGTTGGCGCGGACTGAGTCAGATTGAGGCTCTGCCCGGTGGCGAGATCGAAGGCGAAGAAATGGCCGTCGTTGTAATAGAGTAAGTGGGTTCCGGCGGGAGAGACCGAGTAAGTGTAGCGTTGTTTTGCGAGGGCCAGTTTGCGAGTGCCGGTGCGGGGATCGACGACATAGATATCTTCGAAGCGTTGGCCGTTGAGCGCGGATTGGAGCTCATAAGGAGAATTATCGCGGCCCAAGGCGAAGTTGTCTTTAGGGGCGAGGACGACCTGGCGCAAGGAGTCATCGGCGAGCCGGACGAACTTTGAGTTGGCCGGGTAATACATCGACAGGTAGCTGTAGTTCTTGTCGGCGCGCTCCTGGACAGCTTGCATCGGCGCGAGGCGCTTGTCTTTGAAATGCCAGACGAGCATGTCCGGGGAATCGGGAGTCTCCGGGGCGTCGGGCTTGGGAGCGGCGTCTTCTGCGGGCGCGCCTTGCTTCTTTTTCTGCGGCTCGTGGGTGCCGAAGCTCAGGGCAGTAAGGTCCTCGGTCCAGAGCGGCTTACGATTGGGGCTGATCGAGAAGCCTTTGGGAAAGGTGGGGTCCTTTGCAGGGTCGAATTCCGACTTCTTGAACGGACTAAAGGTAAAGCCCTGGACGCGGTAGAGCTTGTCCTGAAAAGACTTGTCGTCGACGCCGATGAGTACGGCGAGGCCGTCGCCCTTTTCTGTCCAAGACAAGCTCTTGTAGTTTGCCTTGGCGCTATCGAGCGGAGTGAGCGCGCCGCTCAGCATGTCGCGAAGCTGGACGCCGTTGCCAGTCTTCTCGGCAGCGTCGATGAGGATTGCGAGTTTCGTTCCAGGTCGATTGAAGGAGTATTCGGCGACGTTGCCGATGTTGAGTTGGTCTCCGGTGGCGAGTTGGTGGAGGAGGAGATCGCTGCCGGTGAAGCGGGTGGCGGTGGGTTCTTTGTCTTGCGCGTCGGAGGTGTATTTGTGGAGGGCAAGCCAGGACGCGGCTTGGCCGGAAAAGGAAAAGGACTTGATCTTGTCGAAGCTAACGGACTTGGCGGAGGCCAGATCGACGAGCGTGGCCTTGTTGAGGAGAGGCTTCTTGTCCTTGCGGGCCTTGCGGGCCTGGGCGCGGTTGGGGGAGACCTCAAAAGCGAAGAAGTGACTATCTTCGGAGAAGCTTAACCCGGTGGGGCGCTGGTTGCCGAAGGGAGAGGCGGGGGCGATCTCACCGATGGGATAGCGGGTCTCCCTACCGTCAGCCAGGTTGCGCAGGACGATTTCACTATCGCCTTCGTTCGGAGTAAGGCGGTAGGCGAACCAGGCTCCATCGGGTGAGACGAGGGCAGACTGGATCCGTTTCCAGGCCAGAACATCCCGGGTTTCGATTGGACGGGGTGCGGTTTCGGCGAGGGAGGATAGAGCGCAAGCCAGGGCGATGGCGAGGCGGATACGGGTGTGATGGGGCACGTACGGATTTTAACTTTGTACCGCTATCGTTTGCATCGGAGTTTTCTCACTTTCGAGAGGCTGGGGACGATAAGGCCTTACAGAGATGTTTGCAATTATCGGAATCGTCGTTGTGATCGGAGCCGTTGCTGGTGGGTATTTTATGTCCCACGGAAAGTTCGGGGTGTTGTTTCAACCTGCGGAACTTGTCGTAATCTTTGGAGCGGCATTTGGGAGCATGCTGGTGGCCAACCCGATGTCGATTGTGACGGCGCTGATTAAGAGCGTCCTGGGAGTACTAAAGGGGAGCCCGTATTCAAAGGCCGCCTACCTTGACACGTTGAAGGCCCTGTCGGATGTGTTTGCCTATGGGCGCAAGAACGGATTGCAGAAACTGGAAGCGGACATTGAGGATCCGCATAAAAGCCAATTGGTCTCGCAGCACAAGATTTTGACTTCCAACCACCATGCGCTTGATTTTGTCTGCGACACGTTGCGAACCTCGATTGCCGGGGGCATCGGGCACTTTGAGATTGAGCAGTCGATGGAGGCCGACATCGACATCATGAAACACGAGTTGGAGCAGCCGGTGAGTGCGCTAAAGGAAATGGCAGATTCCCTACCGGGCATGGGGATTGTGGCGGCGGTGCTGGGCGTCGTCATTACGATGGGGGCGCTAGGCGGTCCGCCGGAGCAGATTGGCGAGCACGTGGCGGCGGCGCTGGTGGGAACATTTTTGGGAATTCTGTTCTGCTACGGGATCTTTGGGCCACTGGCGAGCAACATCCAGAAGATCAATGACGGCGAGATCGAGTACATGCATTCCTTGCGCGCTGGTGTGGCGGCGTTTATGAAGGGTGCGGCACCGATACTGGCGACCGAGATGGCGCGCCGCTCAATTCCACCGCATGTGAGGCCCAGCTTCAAGGAAATGGAACAAAAGATCAAGGGCGGGGCGGCTAAGTAACGCGATGGCTGAACCACTGCAACCGATCTACATTATCAAGAAGAAGGTACAGGGTCATGGCCATCATGGCGGGGCATGGAAGGTGGCCTATGCCGACTTTGTAACGGCAATGATGGCGTTCTTCATGGTGATGTGGTTGATGGGTTCCTCGGAAAAAGTGAAGCAAGCCGTGAGCGGATACTTTCGCGACCCGGCTGGTTTCAAGAAGGAGTCCGGGACGGGGACGGTGGGCGACGGCGAGCAGATCACGATCTCCAAAGACGACATGGAAGGGTTGAAGGAGAAAATCCAGTCGGCAATGAAGCAGTTGCCGGACTTCACGCAGATTCGCGACCACGTCACGATGACAGTGACCGGCGAGGGGCTAAGGATTGAGTTGATGGAAAAAGAGAAGGGTATGTTTTTCCAGAGTGGAAGCCCGAGCCCGAGTGAGTTTGGCAAAGAGATTCTGTCGAAGATGAGCACTGAGTTAGTCAAGTTGCCGAACACAATCGTGATCGAGGGCCATACGGACGCGCAGCCTTTCTCGAACGACAACGAATACACGAATTGGGAGCTGTCGTCGGATCGGGCGAATTCGGCGCGGCGATATATGTCCGAGCATGGCTTACGCCCGGATCAGATTAAGCAGGTGCGAGGATTTGCGGCGCAACGCCTGGCGGAGCCCAAGAATCCGGATTCTCCCAAGAACCGGCGCATTTCTGTGATTGTGCAGTATCTAGAACCGCCGCCACAGCCGGAAGGGGCCAAAGGAAAGCCCGAAGCCAAGCACGAAGAGAAGCCGGCGGCCGGGGCGCATCATTGATGATCCGGTGAGGGCGAGACAGGCGATGCGGTGATCGGATTTTGCGTATGACACCACTGGAAGACGCCATTCAAAGGCGGGACGAGCGTGCGGCAATTGCCGCCCTTCATCAGGACTCCAGTCAATCTGGTGTGACCACGGAAATCGGAGTCTCGCCACTGATGCTGGCGCTCTATTATGAGCAGCCAGAGGTGGCTCGGAGCCTCATCGATGCTGGGGCGGACGTGAATCTAAGGGCCGCCAACGCCGCCGGAGTGGCGCCGATTCATGCGGCATGCGCCAGGCAGAATTTGGCGATGTTGCGAATGCTACTGGAACACGGAGCAGACCCAGAGCTAGCCCAGGAGGGCGGGTTTACTCCAATGGACGTAGCCAGACAAAGCGGTAATCTAGTGATGGAAAAGCTGTTATTGGCGTCGGGCGCCTAGATTAACTTCACCCTAGATTAACTTCACCTTGGTCAGCCACTCCAGGGCGACCTCCGCCAAGCCGCGCTTATTGATCTCGACCTCGCCGTTTAAGTCGCGCATCGCGGCGTTGTCGATCTTGCCGCCCAACGATTCTAGAACCGGACGAATCGCCGGATAACGATTGCTGGTATCGTCCCGGAAGAGGAGCGCCGCACGGTTGGGGCTGAATAGTTTCTGATCGTCGGCAAGCACCTTGTACTTGGCGCTCTTCAGGCGGGGATCGGTTGAAGAGGTGACCAGCAAGTCGATGCGCTTCTCACCCAAGCCGAAGTAGAGTTGCGGGATGGGTTCAATGCGTGTACCGGTGCGTTCAGGGATCTGATAGCCGCCCTTCAACATTTGATAGCCTTCGGGACTTTGGGCGAACTCGCTGGTACAACCCAACTTCCAGCCCGTACGGTCATGACCGGCCTCGGTAAGAGTGTTGATATTTGCAAAAGCGATATCGTCGGCCCTGGCAATTACAGTATGAATTGCCTCGAAGCCGAGAAAGGGGAGCCAATCGGCTTGTGCGTTGGTGTGGAACTCTTTCTTTAACTTATCGACGGTCATGGTTAAGTCGATCGGTTCGACCGACTTAAGTAGAACCTTGAAGGCGACGCGCGTATATTCGACGTATGTGTCGACATCGCCGTTTTGGAATGCTTGATAGACAGCGGTGGGGCCGGTAATGTTCAGGCGGCGTTCCACTTCGGCCTTGAGTTTGCGTTCCAGGAGTTGACTCACGATTTCGCAGAGCAACGCGCCCTCAACGCCCGCCTTGCCACCGACCTTGACCTTGGGTGCCCGGCTACACCCGGACAGGGCGGCCAGGGCGGGAGTTGCGAGAAAAGCTCTTCGATTCCACATGATCCTTTAGTCTAACCCTCTAAGTTAGTTCAGATTCTGTAATCGCGTTACAACCTATGCCGCGGCGCAGGAACACGAGTAAGCCTTCAACGGTGGCGGCGTCGTCGAACTGAGTGCCGGAGACCCGGGCCTTGGCGTCAGCGGCTACGAAGGCGCGATAGCGGTCGCGGACGGCGGGAAGGTGCTGGCGAAAGTAACGATAGAGTGCGGAGTAACGGCTGAGGAGTTGGCCGGGATGGAGGTCCCAGCCGCAATAAAGGCCCTCGTTTAGGGCGCGGACGATCTGCTGCTCGTGGCCGGACAGTGCCGCTTGGCGGGCTGCGGCGTCGTCACCGGTGGGGAGTAGAGTAAAAGCGCCGTCGCTGGTGGGGACGCCGAGCGGAGCCATCACTTGCTGCATCGCCCAGCGGGCGCGGCTGGCGTATGGGTGATCGAGCGACTGCGCGGGCGCGGGCACGTGCATCGCGCTTAGGTAGTCGTAGCAGCCGAAGTGGGCGGCATCGAGGCGGTTCTCGCAGACTTTGGCGATGTCGGCAAGGCAGCGGACGGCGCTGGGGTGTTCGACCATGATTTCGTGGCGAAGGCTTAGCCCCGGGAGGTGAAAACGGAACTCGGCCTTCTCCAGCATTTCGCGCCACCGCTTGGCTTCTTCGACTTTTTCAATCTTGGGCTGAGTGACGACAAAGCGTTTAGGCAGCGCGGCACCGGTGGCGTATTTGAGAAAGACTTCGAGAGTTTGCCAGGCGCGGCGGCAGTCGGCTTTGGGGCGGATGCCGATGCGGAAAGGGAGTTGGCCCGTATTGGCCATTCGGGCGAATTCGATACCGGCGGTGGTGGCGATTTGCTCTTCTTCGGCCTCCGAGCAGGCACCGAGGCCGTCCTCAAAGTCGATCCTGAAGTCTTCAATGGGCTCGTTCAGGATCTTTTCGCGGACGACTGGGGCGAGGTTCGCCGCTTCGGGCAGGGCGAGGGCGCGCTGGCTGAGCTTGGCGAAGAGGCCTTGACGGAAGAGATGAGCTCCGCCGTAAAAGACATGAACGGGTTGCCGCGGCAGGGCATTAATAGCGAATTTTTCGTTGGTCATTGCGCCAGTCCTCAAAGATTTGGTTTGCCTGTTCACAGGCCAATTGCTCGATCGGGAGCGACCGCGCAGCCTGCGGCAAGGCGATCTCGCGATAGAGAAAGTCGTCGTCGAAGCCGGCCTGCGCGGCATCGTGGCGCGAAGAGGCGTAGAAAATTTTATCCAGGCGCGACCAGTAGATGGCAGCCAGGCACATTGGGCAAGGTTCGCAACTGCTGTAGATTTCGCAGCCGTTGAGCTGGAATGAGTCGAGGCGGAGGCAAGCGGCGCGAATGGCGACGATCTCGGCATGGGCAGTAGGATCCTTGGCCGCCGTCACATGGTTGGCTCCTTCGCCAACAACCACGCCGGACTTGACGACCACTGCGCCGAAGGGACCACCAGATTGGTTGCGGACATTGTCGCAAGCGATTTCGATTGCGCGTAAAAGAAATGGGTTCTGCATTCGGCAGAACCCATTATCGCTTTCCTGAGCCTGGTTTGAGCTAGCTGGCGGCGTGGCGCATGGCAGTAGTATCGAGGACCTCACGAACCTTGCCAAGCAGGCTACCCAAAGTGAATGGCTTTTGGAGGAAGGCTGTGCCGGCCGGGAACTGTCCGGCTTCGAGCAGACTCTCGTCGGTGTAACCGGAGACGAATAGCACCTTGAGGTGGGGCTTGCTCTCAAGGGCCTTATAGCTGAGTTCGACGCCGTTCATGCCCGGCATCATAACGTCGGTGAGCAGCAAATCGATTTGGCCGTCGTGATCGCGCATGGCTCGCAGTGCCTCTTCGCCATGGGACGCCTCGAGGACGTTGTAGCCCTGGCGACGGAGAATCTTGCGCACTAGAGCGCGGATGCCGCCTTCGTCTTCGACCACGAGAATGGTTTCGAGCGTCGTCTCGGGTTCAGCGGGAACTTCGAGGACCGGAGGCGGAGCGACCGGGGCGGCCAGAGCGCGATCAGCTTCGAGTTCGGCGATGCTCACCATCGGCATGTACAGCAAGAAGGTGGTTCCTCGGCCGGGGGCGGATTCGACGCTAAGTTCACCCTGGCTTTGGCGAAGGATATGATAGGCCGTCGAGAGGCCCATCTTGATGTCGCGAACGCTTTCCTCGGAGTAAAGCCATGGCTCGAGCATGCGCTGGCGGGCCTCGGGGCTCATGGGAGTGCCGGTGTGACTGAGCGAGAGACGGACGTAATCGCCCGCGTCCAGGCCGCTGTCGGAGCCGGTGGACTCTTTGAAGCGGACATTATCGGCCTTGAGCGTGACCGTGCCTTCGCCGCCAAGTTCGAGGTAGGCGTGTTGGGCGAGCGCGATGAGCGCCTGCTCGATCTGAGGCCCATCGATTTTGGCTTTTGCGAGATCCGGGGACTGCTCGACGAGGTAAGTGACGCGCGCGCCCAGCGCCTTTTCGATCGCCGGTCGGGCCTGGGCCAACATCGCCGGGACGCTGGTGATTTTCGAATGGATCACTGGGCGGCGGGTGTAGGTCTGGAGTTGTGTGGTGACGGAGTAGAGGCGCTCGGTCGCGGCGAGGATCTCCTTCATGTCGTTGTGAAGGGGGTTGGCGGCCGGTAGCGAGTTCTTCAGTTCTTCGCCATAGCCAGCGATGATCATCAACAGGTTGTTGAGGTCGTGCGCGAGTTTGGCGCTAAGCCGGGTGAGAGCTTCGCCCTTTTGAGCGGCGGCGTGCTGATCTTCGATCTGGCGGCGTTCGCTAATATCGGACGTGCAGCCGAAGAGTTTGAGCGGCGCACCGGCCTCATCGCGCAAAACGCGGACACTTTCGCGAACGACGCAAGTGGATTGGTCGGCACGAAGCGCCAGAAATTCGACTGAGAAGTTGAGGCCTTTACTTTCGGCCAGCTTTTCATAGAAGCGCTTGACGCGATCACGGTCGCTTGGAGCGACGCGATCGGTCCAGATTTCGGCATTCTCCAGCCAAGTGGATTCCGTATAGCCGAACATCTCTTCGGCACGCGGGTTCACGTAAGTGATGCGGCCCTTGGCGATATCCGCTTCCCAGAGCATCGCGTCCACTTCAGCCGATAGCTGGACTGCTTTGGCTTGGTGGGGAGTGAGCAAGGGTAGCGCGGGGGCGCTGCTCACGTGCTCCTGAATGACCACAAGAGCTTCTGATTCTGAGTCTTCTTCCCAACTTCGCAGAGGCAGAACCGAGATCGTGACGGGTTTTGAGGTCTCGCCAAGGACCCAGACCGCATCGATTTTCGGCGCGGCCAGGCCCGAGGAAACGACCTGCTGGACAAGTTCCACAGCTCCGTCGATCGGTAGCAACTCAAACAGGGGCTTGCCGAGCACCTCATCGTTCTTCTTGGCGGTTGTAACCCGGAACTGTCGGTTGGAGGAAATCGCCTGAAGGTTGGGCCCGACAATCAGCAGGCTGACTGGGACGTTGGCAACGATTTCCTGGTAGTACCGGCGTTCTGTTTCGACGAGTGCGAGGAGCCGGGCAACTTCCTTCGGCTTCCATTGTTCAAAATCGGCGCGTTCCATGGGTTTCTCCCCATTCACAGTCTCACCTCTTAAAAGGGTTTGCGAAAGGTACTTTAAACCAACTTGGTTTCAGTACTATTCACCTAATCGGCGTACTGTGGCATTACAGGAGAGTGGTGCGATGGGGGTTTTTGCACCCCCAGATGGGGGTATTGCCCTTAGATTGGGTGGACCGGGTTAGGGTTTAAGTTCGGCGAGCTTGCCGCTGTAGTCGGCAAGCTGCTTCTTTACCGCGTCGGCGTCAGGCGCTTTGGGAGCAAATTTCAAGTAGGTTGTGAGCTGCTCGGAGGCACCCTTAAAATCCTGCTTGTCGGCTAGCAGCATACCCAGGAGGTGGGACATTTTGGGCACAGAATGGACTTGATCGGCCTCAATGCCGGCACGGCAAAGCTTTTCAGCCTCGTCGTTGTTGCGCAGGTTGTAGTTGGCCACAGCGCCGTAGAAGAAGGCGGCTGGGAAGTCGTAGCGATTGAGCTTGATGACCTTTTCAGTGAGTTGCTTTACTTCAGGCCACTTTTGCAACTGGGCCTCCATGGCGGCTAGACCGAGATAGGGCCGCACGTATTTGTCGTCGGCCTCGACGGACTTGGCATAGCTCTGGCGGGCCTGATCCATCTGGTTTTGCATGGCTTGGACGCGACCGAGTTCATACCAGGCTTCGGCGAATTTGGGATGGAGGTTGACGGCGGTCTCCAGTTCTTTCTGCGCTTCGGGGAGCTTGTTCTTCTTGAGCGTGTTGCGGGCTTTCTCGAGCGCCTTCTTGGCGTCTTTGGGGGCCATGAGAGAGGTGGCGCTGGTGGTGAAGCCAGTGACGTCGCCAAGCCGACGCAGCACGATCGTTCCGACATCGGGGTTGTCGAGTGTGCGCCGACCGGTAAGCGAAACCAGAGTGCTGCGGTAGCCGGGCAGTGTGGCGCGGAGGTCGCAGCCCATCAGGTCGCGCTCGGTAACGGTGGCTTGGCGGCCAAAACTGGGCGAGGCACCGGAAGAGCCGAAGCCGCTGTCATTGCTGTTGCTGATGCTGGCGTCGGGCATCATCCCCATTCTTTGACCGACTTGGAAATTGAACCCACCCTTGGAATCCGTATAGCCCTCGGGTATCGCCGATCCGCGGCCGCCGCAGATTCTTTCGATGGTTACGGATTCCGGCGGCGCGGAGCCATCCTCCATGCGCACCTTCCCGGAGAGGAAGATGGGACGGGAGGCGCTGGGATCGAGAGGAGATGGCTGTTGGGTTGTCGTCGGAAAGGGATTGGTTGTACGACCGGTGGTAGTGCCCCCAGCCGTAGCGCCGCCTCCAGTGGTGGTGCCGCCGCCGGTTGTGGCTCCGCCGCCAGTGGTGGCGCCGCCGCCGGTTGCGCCGCCAGTTTGAGTTTGCGCCGCGCTGACGGCGGCACCTAGAATCGTGAGAAAAACAAGCTTGGACATTTTCATCATGGCCCCTTAAGCGAGTCGGGTACTGCGCTGGCGGTATTATTTCATAAGGTGAAACTGCAATCTACGGGCATTTTTCTCGCGGCTGCCCTCGCGTCCATTCTAATGGCCTCCTGTGGCGGCACTCCCGCCAAGAAAGAAGCCGAAGCGAAGCCAGCCCCGGCGGTGGAACCGGTCACCGGTTTGACTGGAATTTACCGCTGTTTCGGCCCCTCGCGCCAGTGGGCGCAGGACATCCAGATCTTGCGCGTCCAGAACATTTTCGTCAAGGACCGTGTTGCGCCGCCGGGCAAGGCCTTTGCCTGGCAGGTGACCTTTGTTTCGCCATCCAAGAACCGGATCAAGAATTGTACTTACTCCGTAGTGCAGGCCGATGGGCTGTTTGAAGGCGTTTACAACCCCAATGACGAGTCGTACAGCGGACCCAGCAAATTGGCGCAGCCTTTCTTAATTCAGGCCGTCAAGAAAGACACGGACGAGATCTACAAGGTAGCGTTGGAGCATTCCAAGGAATATGCCGCCAAGAACCCCACTACGCCGATCACGATGTTGCTGGAACTGAACGAGCGCAACGAGGAAGTCGCCTGGCGGGTGATCTGGGGGACAAGCGTGGGCAATTCCGCCTACTCGGTTTTTATCGATTCGACGAACGGCCTCTACTTGAAGAAGGCGCTCTAGGCGTCCAGGTCGTAGGCGGCACGCAGCCAACCCTTGAGCTCTGCGTCGATGTCGGCCTTTGAGCTGACCGCGATTCGGTGGGTGATGCGATCGCCTTTAGCTCGTCCGCCGGTGTCGAGCAGCTTGCCGGAGGCGGGCGCGTCTTTGAGCGCCAAGCCGAAGTCGATGCGAGTGTTGGTGGACGGCTTGATTTGCGCGATGACATGTTTGCGCCGAATGGGCACCATCGTCGAACAAGGGGTGGCCGTCACGTCTTTGCCGATGCCGTAGGACAGCTTCAATAGCTGCTCATAGAGCGGGCGCAAGGCGGCTCTGGGGCCCGAGAACAATTTGTCGACGTACGCTTCGGGCGTGTACTCGGTAAGTGACTTGCCTTCGGATGCATCGACGATCGCCGTCGCCGAGGGAAGGCCCAGGCTGTGAGTGTTGCGGAGCCAGTTGATGCGCGTCTTTCGATCAGGCAACCGCGCGCCCGCCAAAACCTGGACCCATTCTTCAATGCTCTTGCCGGTACGAGCTTTAAAGTTGGCGATACCGCTTTCGACGTACTTGACGGCCGGGTGTTCGGCAAAGGGTTTGGCGGCCATCTTATTTTTTAGGGACGGAAATGGTGATGTTGCGGTAGCGGATGACGCCGTGATGATCGCCTTGGAGAAAGAAGGGGCCAGGTTCGGCTTCGTTGCTATCGAGCGCTCCGCCGGTGGGGCCGGGGATCTCGACGTTGTTGTGGTAGACCTTGCCGTCGCGCAGCACGGTGACGTGGCGGCCGACAAAGGTGATGTCGAAGGCGGTCCATTTACCCAAGTCGACGGTCGTGCCCGCAGGCGGCGGGTAGTGGCTGTAGATAGCGCCCATCTCGTGGTCGGGCAGCTTGCCGCCCTCCGTGCCCACTTGCACTTCATAGCGACCGCGGAGGTAGATGCCGCTGTTGCCGGTGTCGGGGCAGTTGACTTCTATGTGGAGCTTGAAATCCTGGAATTTCGCTGTCGTTTTGATGTTGGCCGCACCGGGATTGCGCTGGCCGGGGACCTCGGGATTGTCGTTCACAAGCTCGCCATCGCGGGCGATCCACTTGTTGTTGCTGACGTTCCCGATCGGCTCCCAGCCGGTGAGATCTTTGCCGTTGAACAAGGCTACGGGTTTGGCCCATTGCTTGGGCATGGGGCGGTCCAGCTTGGGAGCTTTCACGCCGGCCAGCTTGGGGCCATCGGCGTCGCCGCGCTTCTCGACGCCTTCGACTTTATCTGCAGACGGAGCGGTGACTTCCCAATTGAGAGCGGGGGTACGAGGAGTGGCGGCGGCCAGAGCGATGGTCATTTTGCCGCCATCGAGCTTTGCGCCCAGGATGGGACGCCAGCCACCGCCGCGGGGCTGCACCCGGCCCTCGATCTTGCCGTCCTTCTCAACGAGTTCCATCCATTGGGGATAGGGGTTTCCCGTGGCCGGAGTGGCGACCATGTCCCAGCGCCCAAGAAAGGCCTTTGTATCTTGAGCTGCGGAGGCCCCGGACAAGGCGGCAGCCACCAGCGCGACGGTGAAAACATTGTGCATCGCTACCAATGTAGCGCACGCGTCTGGACCATAATAGTGGCATGAATCTGTTCGTTTCGACGATCATGCCAGCCCTGTTGCTGCTCGCTCCGATGGCTCTGGCCCAAGACCAAACAGCGGGCCAAAAAGCTTATGACAGCCGCTGCGGGCGCTGCCATGGCGGAGACGGACGCGGGAGCGACATGGCACCGCCAATGCTGCGCGGGGTGGGTTCGCGTGACGACGCGCAATTGACGCTCTTGATTCGCAATGGCATCTCAGGCAAAATGCCGGGCAGCAATGTCGCCGGCGATGAGCTTACGGCGTTGATCGGCTATGCACGCTTATTGCGGGAGCGTTCGCGGCGGGCGCCGGTCGTGCGTGAGACGGTGCAGTTGACCGACGGCCGGACGATCGAGGGCGAACTATTGGGCCAGGGCTTCACGGACAAGCAAATCCGTAGCAATGGAAAGCTGTTTCTGCTGCGGCGCGCCTCCGATGGCAAGTATCGCGAGGTCACGTCCTCGATCGACTGGCCTGGTTACAATGGGGACCCGCGCGGCAATCGCTTCACGGCCATGACGCAGATCAACAAGGCGAATGTCGCCGGCTTGACCGCCAAGTGGGTGTTTCCGATCCCGAACGGCGCGCGATTGCAGGGCACTCCGGTTGTGGTGAAGGGCGTTATGTATGTCACCGACGTCAACCAATGCATCGCTCTGGACGCGGGCACAGGCAGGCAGATCTGGCACTGGCGCCGCCCGATCACGCCCGGCACGGTGGGCGCCGGATCCAACCGTGGGGTGGCAGTTATTGATGACCGCGTGTTCATCTCAACCGATCACGCGCACCTTGTGGCACTCGACCGCCACACCGGTCTGGAGCTTTGGGACACCGAGACAGCGGACTTCCGCCAGAGTTACTTTGCCACCGGCGCTCCGCTGGCGGTAGGCGGCCTGGTGCTGGCTGGCGTCGGCGGCGGCGAACATGGCACGCGCGGTTTTGTTGCCGCCTATGACGCCAAAACCGGCAAGGAGGTGTGGCGTTTTTGGACCATTCCGGCCAGAGGCGAGCCGGGTGCGGAGACCTGGGGCGGAAAGGATCTGGAGCATGGCGGGGCACCTACCTGGCTAACCGGAACTTACGATCCCGAGCTCGACACGATCTACTGGCCGATCGGGAATCCGGCCAAGGAATATGACGGCGCGGATCGCAAAGGCGACAATCTCTACTCTGATTGCATCGTGGCGCTCGACCCCAAGACCGGCAAACTGAAGTGGCACTTCCAGTTCACGCCGCACGACCTGTGGGATTGGGACGCGACCGAGACTCCCGTCCTGGTGAACGCGACTTGGGAGGGCCAGCCGAGAAAACTACTTCTGCACGGGAACCGCAATGGATTCTTCTATGTGCTCGACCGCACCAACGGCAAGGCACTGCTGGTGAAGCAATTTGTGAAGAAGCTTACCTGGGCCACTGGTATGACCCCCGAAGGGCGTCCGATCAAGGCACCGGACCAGGAGCCATCCGAGAAGGGAACTTATGTGTGCCCGTCGCAAGACGGCGCCTCGAATTTCTATTCGCCCTCTTACATCGAAGCGACGGGGATCTTTTATTTCCAGACCTTTGAGAAGTGCAGCGTCTACACCAAGCGCGACCAAGGCAACTGGACCCCAGGCAAGGCCTATCTGGGAGGCTCGCAACAAACCGCACCGGGCGTCGCCGAGCATTACCTGCGCGCCCTGGACATCAGGACCGGTAAGACAGTATGGGAGTTGCCGCAACCCGGCCCGGCGCAGGGTTGGGGTGGAACCATCGCCACGGCCACAGGCTTGATCTTTTTCGGTGAAGAGAACGGCGCGATGATGGCGGCCGACGCGACCACAGGCAAACCGCTATGGCGCTTTGAAACGAATCAGAACTGGAAGGCGTCGCCGATGGCCTATCAGTTTGATGGCAAGCAGTTCATCGCCGCGATCGCGGGCGGAAATGTGATCGCGTTCGGCCTGCCAGACTAACCGATCTTAGAGCCCGAAGCAAAGGATATTAGGCCCGGCGGCAATCGCTACAAACTGTTTTCCGCCAACGGTGAAGGTCATCGGCGGTGCCTTCATGCGCACGTTGGTAGGGAACTTCCACAGCTCCTTGCCATTGCGTTCGTCCACAGCCGAGAAGCCGCCGTTGGGCTGTCCGTAGAAGACAACTCCGCCGGCGGTGGCCAATACGCCGGACCAGGTCTTGGCACGCGCCGGGCCGGGCTGGGGGACTTCCCAAACAACCGCGCCAGTCTCAATGTTGAGAGCACGCAGGTAACGTTGCCCGGTCTGCTCGGGGTATCCGGTCGGTTTGCCAGTGCATTCTTCAAGAGCGAGAAAGTAATAGAGGCGGGTGGTTGGAGAGAAGGCCGTGGAGTCCCAATTGGCGGCGTCCGCTGGGCAGCCGCCGGGGTCTTGGACAACCGGCCTGCCGGTGGAGTCGATGCTCGAAGCCCAGTCGATTCGGCGCAGGAAGGTTTTGGCAAACAGTAACTTGCCGTCCGTGCGATCAAAGACATAGAAGAATCCATTGCGGTCGGCGTGCAGGAGTAACTTCGCAAGCTTGCCGCGATAGACGGTATCGACTAACACATTGGGCTCGGTTGCGTCGCGATCTTTCTGGTCATGGGGCGTGAACTGATAGTGCCATTTCAGCTTGCCGGTCTTGCCATCCAGCGCCAAAACGCAGTCGGTGTAAAGGTTGTCACCGGGTCGATTCACTTCATCGCGATTGGGCCACGGGTTGCCGGTGGCCCAGTAGAGCGTGTCTGTTGCGGCATCGTAGGAGCCAGTCAGCCACGAAGATCCACCGCCAAGTAGCGGCTCTCTAGCCTGCCAGGTTTCGATGCCGGGCTCGCCGTTGCGCGGGATCGTCCAAGTACGCCAAGCGAGCGCGCCGTCATTGGGGCGGAAGGCGGCAATAAAGCCGCGCATGCCGTGGTCCCCGCCGGCAACGCCCACGACGACGGTGTTGTTTACGATCAGCGGCGCAATCGTGCCGCCATAGGTATGCTTCTCCCCGGCCGGCATTTTCGCCGCCATCGGGACATCCCACAGGAGTTTGCCGTCGGCCCGATCGAGCGCGACTAAGTGGGCGTTATCAGTTACAAAGAAGACCCGGCCATCCAGGATCGCAACGCCGCGGTTGGTGCCGAGTTTGGCGTCGCCAACAAGGCCGGAACTGGGCGGGCGCGAGTAATGCCAGAGAGGCGCGCCGGTGAGCGCGTCAAGCGCGAAGACCTGGTTGGGACCGGTCACGTACATGACGCCGCCTGCGGCGAGTGGTGTAAGTTCAAGCCCGAAGGAAGAGATCGGGAAGACCCACTTCAATTTGAGTGACGCGACATTGGCCGTGTTGATTTGCTTCAGCGGGCTGTAACGGTTGGCGGAGTCATTGCCGTTGTAAGTGAGCCAATCGCCGGGCTGAGGGGGGCCCCAGGCGATCTTGCGCGCGTTCTCGGATGTGAGAATCGGCGTAAGAATCGTATCGGCGTTCAGGCGGCGCAGGTGGCGCGCCAAGATGGTTAGATCGGCCTTCGGCAGATCAGAGAACGACGGCATGCCAGCACCGGGGTTGCCGCGTTCCAGATAGTCGCGCAACGCGTCAAGGGTTTGCTCGGCGACGCGCGAGTTGTTGTAAAGACCAGGGCCTTGCGCGGTACCGCGACCCTCGGGCCCGTGGCAGGCACCGCAATGGTTACTGAAGAGTTGTTCGGGCGGAAATTGCTGCGCGAGCGCGGCGAGCGGGATCAGCAGAAGTGCCAGTTGCGATAGAGTGCGCATTTCTTGTAGCTGAGGATCACGTTAACACCCCGAGTCACCCTCCAGCCTAATCCACAAACCCGCGCCAAGTATTCCCCTTCTCGTCCCGCAGCACGATCCCGCTGTCCTGATCCGAAATCCCCGACACGTAGTTCCCATCGGAATCCCGAAATCGAAAACGCACCATGGTGTCCGAAATCTCCGCCACCCCGCGCCACTCACGCCCGTGCTCGTCGCGCAGACGAATGAAATCTCCATCCCCGAACCCGTGCATGACACTTCCCCCGCGTCCTTGGAAACGGTAATACCCGGATTTGGCCGCACCGCTACGGCCCCGCCGACGTGGAAGTCCCATCTGTGCCTTGAATATCGACGGAATCGCGCCCAAACTTTAGTGGCTAGTTCGATCCGCAAAGCCGATATATTGCACTTCTGCCTCCAGTCCTAGCCCAAACTCCCGATCCACAAGCGCTTGCAGCTCATCGATCAGCCCGCAAGCCTCAGCCGCCGTCCCCTCCCCAGTGTTGTAAATCAGATTGGCATGGTAGGCAGCGACTTCAATCCCGCCCCGCCGCATTCCCTTCGATCCCACTTGCTCAAGAAACCAAGCCGCCGGCACCTTGCCCGCCCGCATGACACCCGGCGGCACCCGATTCAGCGCTTTCTCAGGCAGTTCCGCCACCTGCAGATTCTTGAAGATACTCCCGGCGCATTTCATTGTCGGCGGAAACTTCTCATTGCGGGTCGCCAGAATCTCGGCGGCCGTCTGGCGCACCTCAAGCGGATCTCCGGCGGCCAGGCGAATCCGCGCACTTAACAGCAGCCAGTCCTTGTGCGACTTAAACCCGCTGGTGCGATAAGCAAAGCCGCAGTCGGCTCGCAACACATCGCGTACCCCAGCGCCGTCGAAGACGCTGACGCTCTCGACAAAGTCCATCATCGTCTGTCCGTAGGCCCCCGCGTTTCCATAGACAGCCCCACCCAGCCACCCCGGGATGCCCGTCATCCGCTCCATCCCAGTCAGCCCCATGTCGCTGTGAAAGTCCACCACGGTCTGCCACACGGCCCCTGTCTCAGCGATCGTCGTATCGCGATCGCACCTAAGTTGGCCCCCGGTAAAGCGCATCGCGATGCCGCGGAAGCCCGCATCGGCAACGATCAAATTCGATCCGCCGCCCAAGGTGATCAGCGGCAACCCGCTAGCGCGCATTAGTGCTATCGCCTCCGGCACTAGCGCGGCGCTTCCGATATCCACCAGATAATCGGCCGGCCCTCCCAGCCCAAATCTCGTGATCTCGCGCAAGGCCACACCCTCGCGAACCGCGATCTCGGCACCCAACCCTTGCAGCCTTGCCATCCACCCTTGCATCATTGATTAGTATGTTCCCAAAACAGGCGTTGCAGTTCTTCCGGGCTCTTGAAAAGAACAATAACCGCGAATGGTTTGAGACCAAGAAGCCGGTCTATGAAGCGTCGGTGAAGGTGCCGATGCTGGCGCTCGTGGACTCGCTCAACCGGGAATTCCTGAAATTCGCGCCAGACTATGTCGTCGATCCCAAGAAAGCCGTCCTTCGCATCTATCGCGACATCCGCTTCTCCAAAGACAAGACGCCTTACAAGACCAACGTCGCCGCCACCTTCCGCCGCCACAATCTGGGCAAGGACGAAGGCGCTAGTTTCTACATCCAACTCGACGCCAAAGAACTCATGGTGGCGGGCGGAATTTACATGCCGATGCCAGAGCAATTGAAGCTGCTGCGCGCCCACATCGCCGAACATCACGTGGAGTTCCGTAAGCTCCTCGCAGCCAAAAAGCTACGCTCCTTGATGGGCGATCTACAAGGCGACTTGATGACCCGGACGCCAAAGGGCTACCTGCCGGGCCACCCCGCAGAAGACCTGCTCAAGCGCAAGATGTACGTCTTTTGGACTACGCTGCCTTCCTCCCTTGCCCAGACCCCCGCCGTGCTCCCGGAGATTGCCAAGCGCTTGGCCGCCGTGGCCCCGGTTGTTGAATTTCTCAACCGCCCCTTGTTGGCAAATCGCCGCCAAGTCCACTTCGACATGTAAAAATAGAGGCTATGTCCTCTGCCTCTGCGGCGCTTGCCACTCCCGAACAGGTTGCCAAATACGAACCCGTCATTGGGCTCGAGGTGCACGTCCAACTCGCCACCAACACCAAGATCTTTTGCGGCTGCCCCACCAGCTTCGGCGATGAGCCAAATTCAAACACCTGCCCCGTCTGCCTTGGCCTTCCCGGTGCGCTGCCAGTACTCAGCCTCGGGGCCGTCGAGCTAGGCGTCCAGGGATCGCTCGCTTTGCATTGCCAGATCAATCCCAGCTCGGTGTTTGCGCGCAAGAACTACTTCTACCCGGACCTGCCCAAGGGCTACCAAATCTCCCAGTACGACAAACCGCTAGCCGAGCACGGCTGGCTCGACATCAACCTCGAAGGCGCGGTCAAGCGCATTGGCGTCACTCGCGTCCATATGGAAGATGACGCTGGCAAAAGCTCTCACGATGGCTTCCGCGATTCCGAGCAGTTCAGCTACGTCGACCTCAATCGCGCTGGCACGCCGCTGTGCGAAATCGTCAGCGAGCCCGACATGCGCAGCTCCGACGAAGCCTATGCCTACCTGACCGAAGTGAAGCAGGCGATGCAGTTTATCGGCGTTTCCCATTGCGATATGGAGAAGGGCCAGTTACGTTGCGACGCCAACGTTAGCGTCCGCATCAAGGGCGTCGAGGAGTTTGGCACCAAGGTTGAAATCAAAAATCTCAACAGCTTCCGCCACGTCAAGATGGGCATCGAGTACGAGATCCTCCGCCAGGTCGGTCTGCTCGAATCGGGCCAGCGCGTCCGCCAGCAGAGCCGCCTCTTCAACACCGACACGGGCGAGACCATGCTGATGCGTGACAAGGAAGTGGCTGAGGAATACCGCTATTTTCCCGAGCCCGACCTGCTGCCGCTATTGGTGAGCGAAGAGTGGAAGGCCGAATTGAAAGGCCGGATGGCCGAGCTACCGGCCGAGCGCCGCGCCCGCTTCGTTAATGAATACGGGTTGCGTGAATACGACGCGCAGGTGTTGACTCTCACCCGCCCGATGGCTGACTACTATGAGCTGGCAGCTAAAGCCTCGCCCGACCCAAAGCTGACCGCCAACTGGGTGATGGGCGA
>JANXUM010000377.1 GCA_025356215.1 Bryobacter sp.
GTTTCCGTACCCGCCAGCGCCAAGCCCGCATCGGCCGCAACCCAAAGACGGGTGCGCGCGTGGATGTGCCATCGAAACGGATTCCGTTCTTTAAGCCGTCCAAGGAATTGAAGGACTTGGTGAACGGCGACGAGGCGGGACTTCTGCCGCCCGCGCCGTAGCTTGTGGACCATCTCTGGAGCCCCTGGCGCTACCGATACGTAACGGACGGGGCCCGCGAGAAACCGGACTGTATATTTTGCGCCAAGGGCGCTTCAATCGACGACGAACAAAACTTGATTGTGTTTCGCGGCGCGCATTGCTACGGACTGCTGAATCTCTATCCTTACACCAACGGCCACATGATGATTGCTCCGCATCAGCACGCCGCCACAATTGAAAGTCTCGATGAAGCTGTCTGGATCGAGACAATGCGCTATGCGCGGCTGGCGGAGCGCAACATCCGAGTGGCCTACAAGTGCGACGGGCTTAACCTCGGTTTCAACATCGGGGGTGCAGCTGGGGCTGGCATCGCCCAGCACCTACACCTGCATGTGCTGCCGCGTTGGGAGGGAGACGCAAACTTCATGAGTGTGATCGGCGAAACCCGCGTGCATCCCGAGAGTCTCGCCGACAGTTGGCGTAAGTTAGCAGCCTGCGACTGGCGGCTTAGCGGCCTGTAAAGCTAAGGCGCTGGACAAGTCCGTTGCCGGCATCAATCTCAATCGTGTTTGTGCCGCGACCAAGGATCATGTCGACACCGAAGGCACCCGCCACGTCGAAGTCCCGGTTCTGCACTTCGCGCACTTGGACGGACCCGGCGATTACGTTGACTCGCGGCTTGGCCGTAAGCGCCATGCCGTTCTCATCCAGCAGGCGGAAGAAAACCAGATCCTGCTGAATGGTGGCCGAGCGGGCGGTTGTGGTTTGATCGAGAACCTGAATTTCCTTGGCGTTCGCTTTCGCCTTGCCAAACCAGTAGGGGAGCCGTTCGATCGGGCCGTCGCCGGCTTGCGCGAGAACAACGCCTGAGTAGGCACCGGGCTGTGCGGCGTCCAGATCGAGCGTGAGAGTCAAGCTGACGGTTGCGTTGGGGCCCAGGTCCAGTTGATTAGCGGAGAGACTGGGCGCGGTACCTTCCTTGGGCTCCACCGAGAAGCGGTAAGTGGCGGCGCTTGCGCTGAGATTGGCCACCTCAAACGCTTGATCGTTTTTGGTGAACGAGACACTGATCGGGTTAAATCGGATGGGGGCATCCAACGAGTTGGTGAGGTTCAATAGGCCGCCACCGGTTTGGTTTACATTGAGCGAGGCTTGCTCAGTGAGAGGGCGAGCGGCGTTGACTAGCAATGATCGGTAATCGACGGCGCGCAGGCCCGGGCGAGCAGCCTTAAGAACGGCGGCGGCACCTGCGGTGATTGGGGCCGAGAAGCTGGTGCCATCGATCAACGCGTAGCCTGAGCTGGAATACACATCGCCGTTCGGGTAGTTGGTCTGAGCGGCTGTAAAGACGTTGGTGCCGACAGCGATCAGGTCGGGCTTGATCGGCCCTCCCGGAACGGGGCCCTTACTGGAAAAGCTGCCCAGGCGGTAGGGACTCACCGACCGCGCCTTCTCCGCCAGATCGATCGTGACGTCCAGGCTGGGAGCATTGGCAAGCAAGTCGGCAAACTGTTTGCCGTCGGCATAGGTAACGAACACGGCAGGCAGCGTGGCCGCCCCGACGGACATCGAGAAGAAGTCTTCCGCCCGGGCGGGATCCGAGTAAACCACAGCCGCCTTGGCCCCCGCCGCGGCGGCCACATTCAGTTTGATTTCGAAGGTGCAAGTGCCGCGTTGAATCAGCGCGATTTGCCCGCTCAGACTCTTCGCCGGCAGAGCCGTGCAAGCAAGGCCCGTGGAATCGAATTTCGAAACAGCAACCATTGAGCCTGTGATGGTACCCACAGTGTCGGTGGCGGAGCCAGCCGCCGCCGGAGCGGCGGTTCCATCGCTCGATCTTACTCCGCTGGCAAAGATACGGCCATTCTCAGACGCGCCTACCGTAAGCGCGCCGGGCGCGGTGCCCGGGGAATTCATCGTCGACAGACCAGGGCCGTCGTTTCCGGCCGAGACGACAACGATCACACCCGCAGCTTCGGCCTTGGCGACTGCGGTGACGAGGATGTCGTTTTCGGGGCGCGAGGCCAGCACAGAGCCAAAACTCATACTTATGACGTCCATGCCATCCGCCACCGCGTCGTCGATCGCCTTCAAGATCGCCTCGTCGGTTGCGCCATCGTTGTAACCGGGGGTTCCAAAAACCTTATACACGCCTAAATAGGCTGCGGGTGCCATTCCGGTCAATCGTCCGATGGGCGAATCGTGGGCTGCCCCGGCCGCGCACATCGCGACGGCGGTGCCATGGCCGGCGCGATCGAGAACGGAGTTATCGGGGTCCACCGACGACCACAGATTGTAGTAACTGCGGGCAACGATGACTTTCGAGTTTGTGTAAGTCAGATCCCTCGAATATGTGACCTTGGGGAAGCCATCGAGAACCGGAAGTTCGGCCTGAAAACCTGGATGCTTAAGCTCGATACCGCTATCGAGGATGCCAATCTTCATGCCCGCGCCCGCGTTGCCAATTCCCAGACGGTCCCAGGCGGCGCTGATCGCGTGCACCTGCGCCGCGCGGTCGAGCGTCTTGTGGAAGATCCGTACTTTATGGACCGTTTTAACTCCCGGCATCGCGGCCAGCCGAGCACGGACGGTGGAAGGCTCCGCGCCGTCATCGGGGGCGCTGACCACCAAGGAATTGACGACATTTTCGGTCCGGTCCAGAGTCTTGAAGCCACGCGCGCCCAGTTCGCCTTCAAGCTTGCTCTGGCGGTCGCGGATGCGCTGGCGACGGTCCGCAGCGCGAGTGGCCACAGTTTCATCCTGCATTTCGACAATGTAGTGATTAGGAACGAACTGAGCGAGAAGGCCCGCTAGG
>JANXUM010000394.1 GCA_025356215.1 Bryobacter sp.
CGATGGCGGTGGCGCGGGCCTTGAGGGCGGGCACCATAAACTTGACGATCAGATAGAGGATGGCGACGGCGAGGATACCGAAGTTGATCCATTTGTACATCATCTCGTCCATGTTAATTTTTGCTCCCACGGAGGATGGTGCCGACGATGCGATCGGCGAGGCCATCGGCGTCGCGTTCGAGAACGGCGCGGGCGGCTTCGAGTTCGCCAGCGAGCTTGGACTTTGCGTCGGCGATCAAAGCCTTGCCGTCGTCGCGGGCCTTGGAGAGGGCCTGGTTCTGCTCTTCGAGCAGGCCCTTGCGCCATGTGTCCTGTTCCTGGTAGATCTCGGCGCGGGCGGCGCGAAGTTTGGCGTCGTATTCGGCGACTTTGAGCTCAGCGGACTTGAGCGCGGCGGCGGCCTGTTCACGCGCGCCTTGGGTTTCGGCATGGCGGTCAGCCAGCACTTTTTCCAATGGCTGGAAAAGCGTCGTCTTCAGGTACCAGTGCAGTAGTACGACGACAAAGAAGGTAGGCAGGGCTTGGACGAGAAGCGCTCCTGCGCTATGGAGCATCTGTTCCATGTTTTAGTGTTGCGGAACCCATAAGAATAACAAATGAGGCTGTACGACTGCAAGATTTCTTGTCAAACGAGAATTGGCTTTGGTCTGTGCGTGGCCGGATGCCAGGGCCAGCGTCGATTTGGCTTTGGTTTTTCATTTCGCTCAGTTGTCTCTTTACTTTCTCTATTTATTCCTGCAAGTGGTGTTGCTTGGCGGACTTTGCCGCGAGATCAAAGGTAGCAGGTGGGCCGGGCGGGGCTTTTGGCAAGGGCGGGGGAAATTGGGCTTTTGCTGGGAGATTGGGCGGTAAAAAAGTTAGGAATCGTCGTGAACGGGTTGGCCCTTGGGGCGGACGAAGGAAAGAATCGTCGCATCACCGCACACCCTCGTAGACGTATTTGTCGCTGGTGTTGGACCAATAACCGAGAGACACCTCGTCGTCTGCCACGCCGGAGAAAGATAAGGTAAACCGATTCGCTGGGGGACCTAGGAGATATCTGCGCAGTTCCTCGCTATCGGGGCCCGCCGCGACCGCATATTGCCCGACCTTTGGCTGGCCGGCGGCTAACACGAAAACATTGGTGCCGTCGGATGGGTTTTCCCGGTGCGAGAGCAAAGTCGAATTATACATTTTTACCCCCGTCCTTCCCTGCACTTCCGGCGGATGCGCGAGGGCGTAATCGACAAACCCGGACTGCACTTTGTGCCAGGGGCCGGCTCTGTGGGCAGGAGCGAGTGTATCGATGCGAAATTCCGCAGAAGAGGGATCGAGTAGCACCAGGTCCCCGAAACCCGAATTGCCGAATTTGACCACGCCATGGGATTGATCAATCGCACCCAGACCGACCGTGTTGCCGTTAGAAAGGTCGATCCGGCTGAGATCGAAGCTCGGCCCGGTCCTGACTAGCACATAAGCCGAGTCGGCAACCGCTTTGATTTCCATGACTCTCCGCAGGCCGCTCGCGATGGACCTCGTTTGCCTGGATTCTAGGGAATATGCGTTCAGGCCCGGCGAATTGCCCGTGCCCGCGAACCAGACAATTTCTTTCTCGGTGATTGAAAATAGCGCGAAGCGCGGCAATTCGAGCCGGTGCGGGGCACCGGATTTCGCGCCGACAGGATACACGACGACGATCTTTTCCCGATCCCCTGAAGTAGTAAGCACCGCCGCACCCTCGGGCCCGGATCGTATCGATAAAATATTTCCTCCGAGCGACTGCACGTCCAAGGGGGTGGATTGCGACTTAGCTTGAATGACTGATAAGTCCGCCGCCAACGCTAGGTTGGCGGCCATTACAACTGGGAGCGAAAATGCTAATAAGCTCATGGCTTGGTGTGAGGCGATCTAACTAGTCAAAGCAAGACTTTTCTAATTCATATTTAGTAGTGCGCCCGTGTCCAAAGCGACTTGAGGGACTTCGGGTGAATCACTTATACGAGAGGGCAGGCTCCGTTGGCGGCGTTGCCGCTGGAAATAGTCGATTTCACTTATAAATTGGTTGATGGCGGCAATGGGCCGCTGGATGGCGCGTTGGGGGGAGACCAGCGGGGAATTGGCTTTGCTTTTTCATTTCGCTTAGTTGTCTCTCCAGTTCTGCCCTGGGTGGCGATTTGCGGACATCGCCGCGAAGTCAAAGGTAGCAGGTGAGCGGGGAGGGGCTTTTGGCCAAGGCAGCGGCATTTTGGCGTTTTGCAAAAACTTTGGTAAGGAGAAAAGCAGGAATCGTTGTGAATCGGTTCGGCACTTGGGGTCGGACGATGGAAAAAAGGTCCGGGGGAGAGTTACTGGACGGAGCGAGCTTCACCTAAATTGATGGGGACAGACCGGAGTCCCGGCCCGCCCCCTTTTGCCACCTGATACTAAAAAGCAGGCGGAGAAAAACCATCCGACTGCGCGGTTCATCTGGTTCCCGCCCGGATGCTTGCGGCGTTAGGCTAGCCCGTCGCAGCAAACATAACTGTCGGATGTTTGGACCATGTTGTTACAGTCTAGGTAGGTGATGATTACATGAGTCTCTCCGGCGTAACCCCCGCAATATCCTAGGCACGAGTTGCCCGTAGCCTGAGCCGAGGTGCTCTGCAAGGTTCCCAGGATCGACGCGATGATGGAGCCGCAGGTACCGCCGATGTCAGAGCAAGTTACATTGAAGGTGATGCACGAATCGGCCGACGCCAGCCCTCCGAACAGGCTCAATCCCAAGAAAAAGATTAGAACTCGTTGCATCACCGCACCCCCTCGTACATGTATTTGTCGCCGCTGTTGGACCAATAACCGAGGGACCCGGCGTCGTCCGCCACGTCGGAGAAAGCTAAGGAAAACCGATTCGCTGGGGGAGCCAGCAAGTATCTGCGCAGTTCCTCGCCGTCGGCGCCTACCGCGATTGCATATTGTCCAACCTTGGGCTGCCCGGCGGCGAGCACGAAAACATGGGTGCCGTCGGATGGGTTCTCCCGGTGCGAGAGCAGAACAGAATTATACATTTTGACCCCCGGCCTTCCCTGCACCTCCGGCGGATGCGCGAGGGCGTAATCGACAAACTCGGACCGCACTTTGTGCCACGCGCCGGCTCTGTAGGCGGGAGCCAGCGTATCGATGCGAAATTCCCCGGAAGCGGGATCGATTAAGACCAGGTCTCCAGAACCCGAATTGCCGAATTTAACCACTCCATGGGAGTGATCAATCGCACCCAGACCGACCGTGTTGCCGTTGGCAAGGTCGATCCGGCTGAGGTCGAAGAACGGGGCGGTCCTGGTGATCACATAGGCCGAGTCCGCAACTGCTTTGATTTCCATGACTCTCCGCAGGCCGCTCGCGATCGACCTCGTTTGCCTGGATTGAAGTGAATATGCATTCAGGCCCGGCAAGTTACCGGTGCCCACGAACCAGACAATCTCCTTCTCCGTAATTGAAAATATCGCGGAACGCGGCAATTCGAGCCGGTGCGGGGCACCGGATTTCGCGCCGACAGGATACACGACGACGATCTTTTCCCGATCCGCCGGAGTAATTACAACCGCCGCCCCCTTGGGCCCAGATCGTATCGATAAAATGTTCCCTCCGAGCGACTGCACGTCCAAGGGGGTAGATTGCGTCTTAGCTTGAATGAGTGATATGTCCGCCGCCAACGCTAAGTTGGCGGCCATTACAACTGGGAGCACAAATGATAATCGGCTCATGACCCGATGGTAGGCGATCTAACTATCCAAAGCAAGAACTAACTTAATAACATTTAAGAGTCTGCCGAGGTCCAAAGCGAATTGAGGGACCTCCGGTTAATGCTTGATACCAGCCGTTGTGCATGCGCACTCATCATGTGCCCGTCGCCGGTACGATTTCTTGTCGATCAGGGCGACGTTGCCGGCGTTGCCGCCGTGGATAGACGATTTCACTTACAAATTGGATGGCGGCAATGGGCCGCCCTTTACGCCCATTTTGCACTCGGCGTGAACGGCTTTGACGGCGCGCTCCAAGCCGTCGCGGCGGACGACGATTGAGATCGTTAGTTCGCTTGAGCCTTGAGCGATGGCGATGATGTTGACGTTATCGGCCGAGATCGCAGTGAAGACGCGACCGGCGAGGCCGGGGTGGCCGGCCATTCCTTCTCCTACGACCGCCAAGAGGCCGACGTTGTCGTCGACCTGAATCGGGTGGACATATTCATGGGCTAGCTCGAGACTCAGTTCGGCTTTGAGACTGGCGAGGGAGATGTCGACCTCGTCTTTGCGGATGAGGAAGCAGAAGCTTTGCTGGTAGCTGGAACTGGTGAATGCGAGCACCTCGGCATTGGCGCGGCCAAGGGCTTCGAGCACGCGGCCCATCAACATCGTGCCGTTAATGGCGGGGCTGGCGGGCTCAATCGAGATGAGAGCGACGTTGCTCATCGATGTAACCGCTCGCGGTCCGTTGCCTTCGGCGATGGCCGCAATCTTGGTGCCGGGAGCGGCGAGGTTAAAGCTGTTCTTAGACCAGACGGGGATGCCTTTGTCGACTAACGGCGCGATGGTGCGCGGGTGGAGGACCTTGGCTCCGTTGTAGGCGAGCTCGGCGGCTTCGCGATAGGTGACCACGTCGAGGACGGCTGCGTCGGGGACCAGGCGGGGGTCGGCGGACATGATTCCGTCGACATCGGTCCAGATCCAGAGCTCGGAGGCGTTGAGGGCGCTGGCGAGAATCGAGGCGCTGAAGTCTGAGCCTCCTCGACCCAGGGTGGTGGGGCGGCCGTCGGCGGTGGCGCCGTTAAAGCCAGTGACGACGGGTATGACTCCGGCGAGTAACTTGGGCTGAAGGATTTTGGCGGCGCGCTCGGCGGTGAGGTCCATCAGCGGGTTGGCGTTGCCGAAAATCGAGTCGGTGACGATCACCTCGCGAGCGTTGATGGCGAGGGCGGGGGTGCCGGTTGCGTCGAGGTGTGCGGCGATGAGCGTCGCGCTGAGGCGCTCGCCAATGGAGAGGGCTTCGTCGACGCTGCGAGGCGGGCGCTCGGCCAGCATGAGGATGCCGCTGGAGAGCCGCTCAAATTCTTCGATCAGGGTGCGGATGGCGGCAAGGACGGATTCCTGCTTGGGGACCGGGAGTAGCTCGCGGCAGGTGTCGATGTGACGCTTCTCGATGATGCGGATATTCTCTTTGACGCCATCGCGGTCGCCTTCTTCGGCGGCGCGGAGGGTGGAAAGGAGGAGGTCCGTCACTTTACTCATCGCGGAGACGACAACGGCGACGGGGCGTGTGCGGGCGGCATCGGCGCAGATCTGGGCGGCGACTCGCATGCGATCGGCGGAGCCCATGCTGGTACCGCCAAACTTCATGATGAGCAGGTTATGAATCAATGCACTAGTTCCTTTCCGTTGCTCGTTTTGGCACGGATTATTTTGAGGATCTCGTTTTCGACCTCTTCGGCGCTGAGGTTGGAGGAATCGAGATAGGTGGCGTCGAGGGCCTGGATGAGCGGAGAGGCGGCGCGGTTGCGGTCGCGGAAGTCGCGCTCTTCAATTTGGCGGGTGAGGCTGGTGAGATCGAAGGGGACGTTCTGGTGAGTGAGATCGTCGGCGCGGCGGCGGGCGCGGATCTCGGCGCTGGCGTCGAGATAGATCTTGATGTCGGCGTTGGGAAACACGACGCTGCCGATGTCGCGGCCTTCCATGACGATGCTGGAGCGCTGGGCCATTTCGCGCTGCAGAGTGACCATGACGCGGCGGACGGCCGGGAGGGCGGCAACCTCACTGGCGGCGCCGGCGACCTCTGGGCTACGAATGAAGTCACTGACGTCCTCGCCGTTGAGGAGGATACGGTCGTGGCCTTTGCTGAATTGGATGTGAGCGTTTTGGGCCAGCACTTCCAGGCGATGGGAGTCGTCGGTGGGGATGGCGGAGCGGATGGCCCAGAGGGCGATGGCGCGATACATGGCACCGGTGTCGATGTAGACGGCGCCGACGCGGTCGGCAAGGCGGCGGGCGATGGTGCTCTTGCCCGCCCCGGCGGGACCGTCAATGGCGATGATCAGGCGTTTGGACAATTTCCTATTTTAGCGGAAGTGGCTACAATTGAGCCATGTACAGAAAGATTGCGATTTTGGCGCTTGGCGCGGCGTTGGCTTTTGGGGCAAACAAGGCTGTGGACCAGGCCAAGGGGCTGATGAAAGACAAGAAGTTTGAAGAAGCCGTTGCGGTGCTGGAGCCGGCCGCGAAGGCCGCGCCCAAGGATGCGGTCGTGAAGAGCGCGCTGGTGGAAGCGCTGCTGGGTAACGCCGACGCGAACATGTACAACGAGAAGCTGCCGCCGTTCAAGAAGTATCCGGCGGCGTTGAAGGGTTATCGCCGGGTGCTCGAATTCGATAAG
>JANXUM010000520.1 GCA_025356215.1 Bryobacter sp.
CGGCGCGTTTGAAATTGGGTGGGAGTTCACCGAACTCACGCAGATCTTCTTTGCGGCCGGCGAGGATGTAGCGCGTGTCGTGATCGATACCGGACAGGGCGGTAACGGTGTTACGGATGTAGGTGCCAATACCGAAGTCGCGGGCGTGCCGGACGTCGATGGCGATGCGCATGGGCCTGTCTAGACGGCGCCGACCGGTGCTTGTCTCCATTCGTAGAGGGGGAATCCTTCCGTTAACGCGTGGACGCGCCGACGGACGGCGGCGCTGCGTTCTTCGCTCGCAGGCTCGGCGAGCACCTCGGCAATCAGTGCCGCGACGGTTTCGAATTCTTTGGCGCCGAAGCCCCGGGTGGTGAGGGCGGCAGTGCCGAGGCGGATGCCGCTGGGGTTCATGGGCGGGTTGGTGTCGAAGGGGATGCCGTTTTTGTTGACGGTGATATGAGCGCGGTCGAGGGCGGCCTCGGCCTCTTTGCCGCGGACGCCCTTGGAGAAGACGTCCATCAGAACCAAGTGCGAATCGGTACCGCCGGAGATGATTCGGAAGCCCGCTGCGGCGAGGCCGGCGGCGAGGACCTTGGCGTTGGCGAGGACGTTTTGGATGTAGACGGCGAATTCCGGCTGCATGGCCTCGAGGAAGCAGGTGGCTTTGCCGGCGATGACGTGGACGAGGGGCCCACCCTGGGCACCGGGGAAGACGTTGCGGTCGATATCCTTGGCGAAGCGCTCGTTGGCCAGAATGAGGCCGCTGCGCGGGCCGCGGAGCGTCTTGTGGGTGGTGGTGGTGACGATGTGCGCGTGCTCGCAGGGGTTGGGATAGCCGCGGCCGGCAACCAAGCCAGAATAGTGGGCCATGTCGACGAGGAAGATGGCATTGACGCTATCGGCGATCTCGCGGAAGCGTTTGAAATCGATGACGCGCGAGTAGGCGCTGGCACCGGCGATGATCATTTTGGGTTTATGTTCGTCGGCAAGGCGGGCAACCTCTTCGTAGTCGATCAACTCGTCGGACTGGCGCACGCCATAGGGAACGAACTTGTAGGTTTTGCCGGAGAAATTGAGGGCGTGGCCGTGGGTGAGATGGCCGCCATGATTGAGGTTCATTCCCAGCACGGTGTCGCCGGGGCTGATGACTGCGGCGTAGGCGGCCTGGTTGGCCTGGGAGCCGGAGTGGGGCTGGACGTTGGCGTATTCGGCGCCGAAGAGTTTTTTGGCGCGGGCGATGGCGAGGTTTTCGACGACGTCGGCATGCTCGCAGCCGCCGTAGTAGCGTTTGCCGGGGTAGCCTTCGGCGTATTTGTTGGTGAAGACGCTGCCGGTGGCTTCGAGGATGGCTTCGGAGGTGAAGTTCTCGCTGGCGATGAGCTCGAGGAAGTCCTGCTGGCGGGTGGTTTCGTGACGAATCGCATCGGCGATTTCGGGGTCAAATTGGGAGAGGCTTCGGGACATCCGCTGGGCTTCATTCATGGTGGGCTATGGGACCTTTCTGCGAGTCTTCGAGGACTTGGATTTTGGCGATACGGCGGGCGTGGCGACCGCCCTCAAACGCGGTGGTGAGGAAGACTTGGACCAGGCTCTCCGCCGTTGGCTCGTCAGTGTATTTGGCACCGATGGCGAGGACATTGGCGTCGTTGTGTTTGCGAGCGAAGCCGACCTCTTCTGTATTGACGCCGAGCGCGGCCCGGATGCCGTTAATTTTGTTTGCGGCGATGGACATGCCTACGCCGCTTGAGCAGACGAGAATTCCTTTTTCGACAGCCCCTGAGACGATCTGGGCAGCGACGGCGGCGGCATAGTCTGGATAGTCGACCGAATCCAAGCCGGTAGCGCCCGCGTCAAGAACTTCGTGGCCTTGAGCGCGCAACTTGTCCCGCAGTATTTCTTTTAAGAGGAATCCGGCGTGATCGGCGCCGATGGCAATCTTCATAGGGTGAAGAAGCTTTGAGTCTAGCATGCTAGACTCGTAAACTTACCCTCTAGGCAAAGCAGGTTTTCCCATGTATTGGAGTCATCTATTTATCCCCACGTTGCGGGAAGTTCCGGCCGACGCGGAGGTCGCCAGCCATCGGTTATTGTTGCGCGCCGGCTATGTCCGGCCCTTGGGAGCGGGGATTTACAACTACCTGTTTCTGGCGCAACGGAGCATGACGAAGATCATGCGGATCATTCGTGAAGAGATGGAGGCGATCGGCGCGCAGGAGTTTCATCTGGCGGCGCTGAACCCGGCGGAAGTGTGGCAGGAGAGCGGGCGCTGGGAGGGCATGGGGCAGAACATGTTCCGCCTGAAGGATCGTTTCAATCGCGACCTGTGCCTGGCGATGACGCATGAGGAAGTGATGACGTCAATTGCGCGAGGGGAACTGCGCAGCTACAAGCAGTTGCCGCAGATCTGGTACCAGATCCAAACGAAGTTTCGCGATGAGCCGCGGCCGAAGAGCGGGTTGCTGCGGGTGCGTCAGTTCTTTATGAAGGACAGCTACTCGTTTGACGTGGACGCGGCGGGGCTGGACGCGAGCTATGAGAAGCACCGGCAGGCGTATTGCCGGATCTTTGAGCGCTGCGGGATCGCCTACATGGTTGTGGATGCGGATTCGGGCGCGATGGGCGGCAGCGCAAGCCAGGAGTTTATGGTGGCGACCGAGGCTGGCGAAGACCATGTAGTGCACTGCAAGGCGACTGGATATTCGGCCAATTTAGAGAAGGCCGTGTCGCGGCCCGCTCCAGCGTCAGCGGCTGACGACATGACCGCCCTAGAGCCGGACGAGATCCATACGCCGGGGGCGAAGACGATTGACGAGGTGTCGAAGTTTTTGGGTGTGCCCGCCACGTCACTCATCAAAAGCGTTGTGGTGATCGCGGACTTTGGCAAGCAGCAGAAACCGGTGTTGGCGCTGATGCGCGGCGATCATCAAATGAGCGAGACGAAGTTTCTCTCTGTCGTGGGTTGTAAGGAGTATCGCGCGGCAACGCCTGAGGAGATCCGTGGCTTGTTTGGTGCAGACCCGGGGTCGTTGGGACCGGTGGGGGCGCCGAAGATGCCGATCTACGCCGACACGGCGCTAGAAGGCCGTCACAACCTGGTCGCCGGGGCGAACAAGGATGACTATCACCTGAAGAACGTCACTCCGGGCGAAGACTTTACGCCCAAGTATGCGGACTTGCGGCAGGTGGTTGCTGGAGATACCGAGGTGGAGACGGGCGCGCCGCTGGAAATCGTGAAGACGATGGAGATCGGGCACATCTTCAAGTTGGGCTACAAGTATTCCGAGAGCATGGGTTTGCAGGTTTTGAACGCCGACGGCAAGGAGACGAAGGTGATCATGGGGTCATACGGGATCGGGGTTGAGCGAGTGTTGTGCGGGGCTGTAGAGCTGTACAACGATGCCGACGGGATCTCGATGCCGGCGGCGATCGCGCCGTTTGAAGTGGTGGTGACACCGGTTAACTTTACCGATGAGGCGTTGAAGGCGGCGGCGATTGCGCTGTATGCGGAGTTGAAGGGCATGGGCGTCGACGTGTTGTTGGATGATCGCGATGAGAGGCCCGGCGTGAAGTTCAAGGACGCGGAGTTGATCGGCATTCCGTGGCGGGTGACGGTGGGTAAGAAGCTCGCACAGGGGGTGTTTGAGGTCTCGGAGCGCCGGACGAAGACCGTTACCGAGGTGGGTGTGTCGGAGGTGGCGGGCTGGTTGAAGGCGAAATTGGCATGACGGATTGGGCCGAGATTCGCGGACGCTTTGCCGAGATCGAAGGCCGGGTGTTTCTGAATACAGCGACGGCCGGGGTGATGTCGACGGCCTCGAAGGATGCTGTCATCGGCCACCTGCAACGGACGGATCAGTTGCTAGGGAGCAGCCTGCTCGAGTACTTTGCGGACCTGGATCGCATTCGCGGCAAGATTGCGCGACTGATTGGGGCGGGGGCGGACGATATTGCGGTTGTGCCCAGCGCGGCGCACGGTTTGTCGATGCTTCTGAGCGGTATGGATTGGAAGCCTGGCGACAAGGTAATCACGTTTGACTTTGAGTTTCCAGACAGTTTGTACGGGGGAAGCTGGCTGGCTCGCAAGGGCGTTGAGCTGGTAAAGATTCCGCTTGAGGAGTTGGACGCGCATCTGGATGGGCGTGTGCGGCTGGTGCTGATTAGCGCGCTGAACTACACCACGGGGTTGCGCGCGCCGGTGGCCGAGATGCGGGCCAAGCTGGACCGCGTGGGAGCGCTGCTGTATCTGGATGCGACGCAGGGTTGCGGCGTGATCGAGCTGGATATGGCGGCAATGCAGCCGGATGTGATGGCGGTGCACGGTTATAAGTGGATGCTGTCGCCAACAGGGGCTGGCTTTGTGTATGTGCGGCCCAGTGTGCGGGAATGGCTGGAGCCGAACATCATTGGCTGGCGGACGCACGTTGGGTGGCGCGAGTTTTCGCGCTTACACGAGGGGACGCCGGAGTTGTCGAGTACGGCGGAGCGATATGAGGCTTGCATGCCTTCGTTCCCGGTTTACTATGCGATGGAGCAGAGCGTTGATTTGATGCTGGAACTGGGGCCGGCCGTGATTGAGAAGCGGGCGTTAGAGCTGTCGGGGAAGGTGCGCGAGGGGATTGTGGCGATGGGCGGGAGTGTGGCCAACCCGAATACGCCGCTGTTGGCTTGCAGTCTGCCGGGCGTCGAGGCGGGGGTGTTGGCGAAGAAACTGGCAGAGCAGAAGATTCTGGTTGCGGCGCGGCAGGGGATGCTTCGGGTGAGCCTGCATTTTTACAACGACGAGGATGACGTGGCGCAGTTCCTCGATGCCGTCTGCCGGGTCTGATAACATGCGCCCATGAAGATCGGGCTTGTTGTCACGGGACTTCTTCTTAGCGTTAGCGGCGCGCTGGCGGCGGATCCTCCTTGCCAGACGGGCATGGTGGTGCGGGCTGGAGCGTTGAACCGCGATGCGAAGATTCTCGAGTTTGACGCGGTTAAAGGGTTCTATAGGGTGCGCTGGGAGACGGGTGTGTACAAGGGCGACACCGAGTGGCTTCCACCATTGGATCTGAAGACCTGCACGGCGCTGGCAATTGCGCCAGTTGCGCAGAGCTGGTTTGTCGGTGTCTGGCAGTTATTCACCGGCGGTGGCGGGGCCTACGCGCAGAGTAGAGTCACCGGCTCTTGGAAGGTAATCGGGCTGCAGGTGGCGGGCGCGCCGCCGATTGCGATCCAGGCGGATGGCAGCTATGAATGGGTCATCGATTCGAAGATTACGGTAAACGGGCGGTGGCGACTGGCGGTGCCGACAGAGTTGAAGTATGGCTATGAGAAGCGCGGCACCACGATCTTGTTGGAACGGGGAGAAGATGGTGCCAACTGGTTGGTATCGCGCAACTTGGTGAGCACAAGCGATGGTCAAGACAAGATTTTGATCGAGCGGGTGGATATGGGGCTCAGCTACAGGGGTAGCCGGATTCCCGGGACAAAGGCCACAGCGCCGCCCAAGGCGACACCGATCATTGCCGAAACTGCGCCTGTGCGGCAGCCCCAGAACCCGGCCTCTACAGTGCGAAAGACGATCTCGCTGGGCAATGGCGCCCTGGACTATGAGGCGAGCAAGTGGGACGCGGAACTTAGTGGTGGATTTTACCGGTTGACGCATAAGTCCGGTAAGGGAGTTGCAAGATTTACAGCGCTCCCGGAGGCCCGGAGCACGAGAGCGGCTGCGGAGGTGGCCACCGAGACGATGCGACAAAACATTCTAAAGTGGAAGTTAGATCAGACAGGCACGCAAACCGCGCGTGGCGTAGAAAAGGTCGTGATGAGAATGAGCGGTGCGGTACACGGCGTCCCATACACATATCTGGTCGGAGTCACGGGAAGTTCCAGCGGTGGGCTGCAGGTGACTGCAAATGTGGCTACCGAGAGCTACGGGGGGCTTGAAGCTGACTTTGCTGCACTCGTCGCGGGCTTGCGGTTGGACTGAGAGCGCTCAGGATTTTGGCAGCGCGGCGATCGCCATCGCGAGAGCGCGAGGATAGAGCAAGTGTTCTTGTTGAAGGATTCTGGCACTTAAGGATTCGACCGTGTCGGCGGGCAGCACCGGCACCTGGGCCTGCGCGATTACGGGCCCCGTATCCAGACCCTCATCGACGAAATGCACCGTACAACCTGTAGTTTTTACCCGGGCAGCGAAAGCCTGGCTCTGCGCATCGAGGCCCGGGAAGGCAGGCAGCAGCGAAGGATGAATGTTCAAGATGCGACCGGCAAAGGCTTGAATGAAATGTGGACTGAGTAACCGCATATAGCCGGCCAGGCAGACAAGATCGACTTTTGCATCATGCAAGATGCCGATGAGCCGGGTGTCGAAGTCCGCGCGCTTTATGCCTTTGGAATCGAGGGCGTGGGCGGGTAGGCCGTAGGTTTGCGCGTACCCAAGCCCGGCGGCATCCGGCACATTGGAGATCACGCAGGCAATCTCGGCGGCCAGCTCGCCACGCTCAATAGCCTGATGAATCGCCTGGAAATTAGAACCGCGCCCGCTGATCAGAATGCCCAGCCGCGTCACGCGTAAATGACCTTCGGCTTCTCGCTCTTTTTTGATTTAACGACTTCGCCGAGTTCGACGGGCAGGAAGCCGACTTTGGTCAGAAGCTTCATCGCCTGATTGGCGTCCTTGGGCGAGACGCAAACAATCATGCCGATGCCGAGGTTGAAGGTGCGGCGCCAATCGTCCTCGGGCACATTCCCGATCTTCCGCAGCAGCTCGAACAAGGCGGGCACTTGCCAGGAGTCGCGATTGATTTGAGCGGACGTGCCGGGTGGCAGCATGCGGGGCGTGTTGTCGGTGATGCCGCCGCCGGTGATGTGCGCTGCGCCTTTGAGTAGTTTGGCTTTGCGCAGCGCGCGCAGTGCGGGAGCGTAGCTGACGTGAACGCGCAGTAGGGCGTCGCCGACGCTTTCGCCAAGCTCCGGCAGTACGTCGCGCACCTTGTGCTTGGCGACGTCAAAGAGCAGCTTGCGGGCGAGGGAATAACCGTTGGTGTGGAGGCCGTCGCTGTTCAACCCGAGGAGGAGGTCGCCCGGCTTGATGTCCTTGCCGGTGATGAGCCCCTTCTCTTCGCAGGCACCGACGATGAAGCCGGCAACATCGAAGTCGCCGTCTTTGTAGAGGCCGGGCATCTCGGCAGTTTCGCCGCCGATGAGGGCGCAGCCATTGCGCTCGCAGCCGCGGGCGATACCGAGAATGACGCTGGTGGCGACGGCGGAATCGAGAGTGCCCATCGCGAAGTAATCGAGAAAGAAGAGCGGATCGGCACCCTGCACCATGATGTCGTTGACGCAGTGGTTGACGAGGCATTCGCCGACCGTGTCGTGCCTGCCGGCAAGAATGGCGACCTTGAGCTTTGTGCCGATCCCATCGGCGCTCGAGATCAAAACGGGCTGCTTGTAACCTTTTATGCGGAAAGCAGCGCCAAAGCTACCAATGCCGGTTAAGACATTCTTTGAGAAGGTCCGCCGGGCGGCGTCCTTGATGGAGTCGACGGTCTTTTCGCCTTCTTCGATGCTGACGCCCGCTTGGCTGTAAGTAATTGGCATGAATCTGAAATCTTCTATACTTTAGCAATCCATATGATGACCCGGCGCCGAAACTTCCTGAAATTCGCCGCCTTGGCCAGTGCCGCTCCGGCGCTGCTTGCCCAAGGCCTACCGCCCTTGTTCATCCGGAACGCCCGAATCGTTCCGGTGAGCGGCCCTATCCTGGCCAAGGGCTCGATCCTTGTGCACAACGGCCTGATCGCCGATGTTGGGGAAAACCTGACCGCGCCGGCGGGCGCACAAGTGATTGAAGGCGAGGGCCTGACCGTTTACCCCGGCTTGATCGACGGCTTGTCGACGCTGGGCCTGGACGTGGCTGTGGCCGCCCCGGTGGCGGCGGCGGGCGGACGCGGAGGAGGCGGCGGGGGCATCCCCGCGGCGCTTCTGGCGGGGGCCGCTGGCCCGGTGGCTTATTCCCGTGGGCCTGAAGATCGTCCTCTGACAACGCCCTGGGTGAAGGCTGCGGACCAAGTGAAAACGACGGACCGCCGTTTGCCGTTGGCGCGCGCTGCTGGATTCACCTCGGCCGCTGTCTTCCCGACGGCCGGTATCTTTGCGGGCCAGGGCGCGGTGATCAATCTGGCCGGCGACAAGCCGGGGCAGATGATCGTCAACCCGTCAGTGGGCATGTACACGACGATGGCGACCAACCGTGGCGGAGGTTATCCGGCCGCGTTGATGGGCACCATCGCATACTTGCGCCAGACCTACCTGGACGCGAACTATTACAAGTCGGCGCTGGCCTTATATGAAAAGAACCCGACGCTGCAGCGGCCCACCTACGAGCGCGCGCTGGAAGGCATTGTCGACGCGCCGTTGACGCTGTTCCCGGCCGTGAAAGCTTACGAAATCGATCGCCTGATTCGATTGACCAAAGAGTTTGGGCCCAAGTCCGTTTTGTACGGTTTGCATGAAGGCTTCCGCCGGGGGGCGGAGCTGGCCAAGGCAGGCTTGCCCGCCATCGTCAACGTCAAATGGCCCGAAGCCGCCCGCGATCAGGACCCTGAGGATCACGAAGACGTGCGCGCTTTGGAGTTGCGCGACAAGGCTCCCAGCACGCCGGGTGTTCTGGCCAAGGCCGGGGTTAAGTTCACCTTCTCTAGCGCTGGCGTCGATACGCCCGCCAACTTTATCCGCGCCGTCAAGCGCGCGATCGACGCGGGCCTGACCCCGACCGACGCGCTCAGGGCGATGACGCTGAGCGCCGCCGAGATCTATGGCGTTGCGAAGCAGCTTGGGTCGCTCGAGAAGGGCAAGATCGCCAATCTCACTGTGACCAAGGGCGACTTGTTCCAGGACAGCACCAAGGTGCAGTTTGTCGTGATCGACGGCGTGAAAATCGATCCCTTACCAGAAGCAGCGGCGCCCGCGCGTCCGGAGATTACTCAATGAAAAAGACATTCCTTTTGCTTTGTCTAGGTGCTTTCGTCCTTGCCAACGGCCAGACGATCGTCGTGCAGAACGCCAACATTCTGACCGTCACCAACAAGGGCACGATCAAGGGTTCGATCCTGATCGAGAACGGCATGATCAAA
>JANXUM010000553.1 GCA_025356215.1 Bryobacter sp.
CGATGGCCGCAGCCTGAGATAGCAGTTCGCGACCGAGGGCGCGTTTGGCCTCGGCGTATTCGAGGGTAACGAAAGTGGACGAGACGAAGACGGCCATGGCAGCATTGATCAGCGTGACGCCCCAGAGGAGCTTGGCGCTTAGGGAAAGGGCGCGGGGCTTCATTTTGGGGCCGATCCGCCGACGAGTTGCGCGAGGTTGAGGAGTTGGGAGCGGACCTTGAGGCCGGCCCGTTCCGTATTGGCGAGATTGATCTGGAGGGCGACACGGCCACCGCCGACCTTGAGGTTCACCATGCCGCCGAGCTCGGCAAAGCCTTCGGCCTCGCCGACGAGAAGCGCAGGGGGGTAAGTCCAGTGTGTGAGCAGATCGCGGAGCGGCTTTTGACGGGAGATGCCGATGAAGACGACGTGGCAGCCGTTGAGATCGGCGGGGGAATTGGCTTTGGCCACGGTGAGGGGGCGGTCTTGGATGGATTTGCCGCGGACGACGACGGTGAGCGAGTCTGCAAGATCGGGATTATCGAGGACGCAGAAGCGGAGGGACTCGCCGGGTTTGGCACGGGAGTCTGGCCAGTTGACGTACTGGGCAAGCTGGAAGATGAGGACGGGGCGCAACTGCTCTTCAGTCGCCGAGCGGGGACCCTGAGCGGCGAGGGTAGCGGCGAGAAGTGCGGTGGCGAGGGCTTTCATTGGAGAGTAGCAATTCGGCAGCCGCTAGCGGACCCAGCGCAATCCGAGCGTAATGCTGCGCCCAATGCTCCGGTTTGGATAAAGCGATTCGCCCGGATATTCTGTTTGCCAGGGGCGCAGGAGGTGGCGTCCCTGGAGGCTAAGCGAGGCGCGCTCGGTGAGTTTATATTCGAGGCGGGCGTCGGCGCGAGTGAAGGCAGGCTGGTGGGACTGGGAAGCGTCTACTAAAGCGGCGGTGCGGTAGATCTCCAGATCGGCGAGCCAGCGTCGGCTGAGGTCCCAGGAGGAGCGCAACTGGGCCATATGTTTGGGGTAAAAACTGGTGAGGTCGAGAATACGGGCGGGGTCGAATTCGGGGCGAATTCGGGTAGATAGGAAGGCTCCGCTGTAGGACGCTGTCAGGCGCCACGTGCGGTGGAGTTCGTGATGGATTTCGATTTCGCCGCCGCGGGCGGAGATGTCGCGGCCATTGACCTGAGTGGCGGAGACGGAGAGCGGGGCGCCGGAGGCGAGGACGGCGCCGATGGTTGCCGGATCGAGAGAGAAAGGGACCTGGTAGGTGTCGTTTAAGCGGGTGTAGGAATTGCGATAGAGCGAGACGTCGATCAGGGTGCGGGAGGACAACTGGACGCGGGTGCCGACCTCGAGGCCTCGGAGGGATTCTGGGCGGGCTTTACCGTTGCCGAAGAAGTTAACGGTGAAGGGGAGAGGCTGATTTGCAAAGGACCGAGAGGATAGCGAATCGCGTAGTCGACATGGGAGGGGGCGCGGACGGCGCGGGAGACGGCGGCCCAAAAGGCGACGGGGCGCGCGGGTGTCCAAAGGATACGGGCAGAGGGCTGGAACTCGCTGCCGACGAGGGTGTATCTTTCGAGCTTGCCGCCAAGTGTGAGTGAAAGGATGTCGGGTATCAAGGACCATTCGTGTTGGAGGAAGACATTGCCGACGTGGTAAACGCGGTTGGTTGGGCTGAAGCCGAGCTGGGGGCGATTCTCGGATTCGATTGAGGTGAAACGGAAACCGCCTCCAAAGGCGAGGCGATGGGAGGCGGTTACGGCGATGGAGTGCTGGAAGTCCGTATCGAAGGTGCGGACTTTGGTGCCGACGAGGCCGAGGTCGTTTTGTTGGACGTCGTCGAAGACTTGGAGCCTGCTTTGATCCCCACGGCTATTTATGTGGGTCCATTTGCCGAGGATGAAACCACCCGCGCTGGAGGAATTGGTTTGCAGAATCTCGATCGCGAGGGGCCTGGGGTAGTTGAAGATGTTGATGTCTTGCCGGAGGGAGGAGATCTCGGCATGGAGTTCGAGGTCGTCCCGGTCGCTCGGCTTCCAATCGAGGCGGAAGCCGCCGCGGGTGGTGTTCCAAGGGTGTTGTTGGGGTTCATCGATGAGCGCGCGTCCGCTGCCGTTGGTCTCGTGATGGACCCAGGTGCGCCACGCGGCATTGGGGCCGAGGGTGGCACCCTGGCGGAGGCTGGCGCGGACGGGATCCATGGAGCCGCCGGAGACGGAGGCGAGGGTGCCGATGGTGGCGGCGGCGGATTTGGAGACGACGTTGATGACGCCGTTGACGGCATTGGCACCCCATACCGATCCCGCGGGACCACGGATGACCTCAATGCGATCGACATCTTCGAGCATGATGAGCTGGGCACTCCAGATGACTCCGCTCATCACGGGGTTGTAGATGCTTCGCCCGTCGATCATGACGAGGAGCTTATTGCTGGTGCTGGAGTTGAATCCGCGCATGCCGATGGCCCAGGATTGTCCATTGATGCGGGCGACGTGAATGCCGGGGGCGAGGCGGAGTGCTTCTGGAAGACTGGTGGCGCCGCTGCGGCGGATATCTTCTTGGGTGATGACATGGACTGCGGCAGGGGTACGGGAGAATTTGGCGCGGTTTTTGCTGACGGAGACAACGTCCATGTTGAGGATTTGCTCCAGCGACATGGACGTTAGGTCTTGGCCGCTTGCCAGCGCGAGGGGCAGTGCGGCAATACCGAGGCGAAGGTACCGCGCGATCCGGTTCATACAGCACTTATCGGCGCTGGCACTTGCATTTAGAGCGGCTAACTATTTTTTAACGGCCGCCGGGGGCCTTGCCTCGTTGATGACCGGAGGTATGGAGTCGTAATCGGTAATGATTTTTTCTTGGAGGACCGCCATGAGGGTCTGCTGGACGTCGCTGAATTCAGGCTTGCCGGCAAGATTGTTGAGTTCGCCGGGATCGGTGTCGAGATCGAATAGCTCCAGGACGGGACGGGGGGATTGGAAGTAGGCCCGGTCGTATTCCGGTGCAAGAGTGCCGGCTTTGTGGGCTTCGACCATTTGTTGCCAGGAGGCTTCATTACCGCTGTCGACGGGCCAGTATTCCATTTTAGGAGTGAGGTTGTAAACGAGCTTGTAGCGGGAATCGCGGACGCAACGAGAGAGATCGAAGGTGTCGGCTTTGGTGTTGGGGTCGAAGGTGGAGTTGCCATGGTGGAGGCGGGCGGCGAAGACGTGCTCGCGGGGCTTGTAGGGCCGGCCGGTGAGGAGGGGATAGAAGCTCTTACCGGAGACGGCTCTGGGGGGCGTGGTGCCGCCGATGTCCATGAAGGTGGCGGCGAGGTCTTCGCCGGAGATGAGCGTGTTTGAGACGCCGGGTTGGATGTGGCCGGGCCAACGGACGATGAGCGGGACGTTGAGGCCGGGATCGTAGAGGGAGCCCTTGCCGTGGGGGAAGGCCATACCGTTGTCGCCCATGAAGACGACGAGGGTGTTGGCCTCTTCGCCGGACTTGCGCAGGAGGGACATGAGGGTGTCGAAGGCGCCGTCGGCGCGTTCGATTTCACCGCAATAGCGGGCGAGGTCGGCGCGGACGCCGGGGAGGTCGGGAAGGTGGGCGGGGAGCTTGATTTTGGCGGGGTCGACTTGGCCTACGCCCGCGTCCCAGGGGTGATGGGGATCGTTGAAATTGATCCAGAAGAACCAGGGCTTGGCGGCGGGCTTTTGAGCCAGGAATTTAGAGAAGGCCTGGGGAGTTTTGGTTTGGTTGGAGATGTCCTTGAAATCGACGCGTTTGTCCCAGGTGCGCATGTCGAACTTCTCGTAGGTTTGGGCCGTGACGGGGGAGGGATTGACGACACCGTCGAGGTGAAAGTAGCGGCCGCAGACGCCGGTATAGTAGCCCTGGGCGCGGAGGAGTTCGGGGGCGGTGGGGATATCGGGAGGGAGGGGGGAGCTGAAGCGTCCCATGCGCGCGGCGACCGGGGAGCGGCCGGTCATGAGCGCGGTGCGGGAGGGGACGCATTGCGGGGCTGCGGTGAAGGCGCGGGTGAAACGGATGCCTTCGGCTGCGAATTTATCGAGATGGGGAGTGGACATCCAATCGGCGCCGTAGGAGCCCAAGTAGGGGGCGCTGTGATCATCGGAGAGAATGAAGAGGATGTTAGGAGGCTTGGAGGCGGCCAGGAGAGGGAGAGCGGGAAGGGACTGGAGGAGGGCGCGGCGCGTGATCATTTACGGGTATTGTATGGCACGCGCCAGGAGGAACTGCGTTCCGGGTGCGGTACCGTCTTCGACGACCTGAAAGCCGGCATCTTGCAAGCCGCCGGTCCACCATTGGCGGCCACGGGTGCCGCCGTGAGTGAGGAGTGGGCCGAAGGCGAGCTTGGACCACCCGTCGTTGGCGACAAGGATCAAAAGGAAGTCTCCGCCGGGTTTTACGACGCGATGGGCCTCGCGGAGGGCGTCCTTGATGCCTTGGCGACCGAGATGATCGACGGCGTAGGCGCTGACGATGGCGTCGAAACTGGCGGTTTCGAAGGGGAGCTTGGTCATGTCGGCGGTGGCGATTTCGGCACGTTGGTCGACTCCGGCGGCGACGAGATTGCGGCGAAGCCGATCCTGGGGCTTCTCGCCCGGGCCAAAGTGATGATCGAAGGAATCGCCGAACAGGTCGGAGGCGACGAGGGTGGCCTGAGGACGGGCGCGTAAAACCATGATGGAGGAGCGCCCGGTGCCGGCACCGAGATCGAGAACGCGGCCCTTGCCCGCGCGAAAGAAGGCCTCCGTAGGCAAGGGTGGGGGCGTATCGATACCGAGACCAAAGTGAAATAACAGGGCCACGGTGGCGGCCCACACCGCGATGGCGCCGAGCGGGACGAGAGCCCACTTTGACCAGCGGCGGAAGAGGCCGAGGGCGAGAAGCGCGAGGGTGGGCAGAGCCAGCGCCAGGTGTCCATAGGAGAGCCACCAAGGGTAGCCGAAGTCGAGAGGAGCGCCGAGTTGCATCGCAACGATCTTATCCCGCCAGCTTTGCCTGTATCCTCCAAGAATGGGCATTCTTTCGTCTTTGTACTGCGACGTCTGCCTGCCCGTCCCGCTGGATCGCCCGTTTACGTATGCCCTGATGGGCGAGCATCGCGAGACCGCGTCAGTGGGGTGCCGGGTGCTTGTGCCGTTCCAGCAACGCAAGCTGAGCGGAACGATTCTTAAAGTTCACAGCGAGACGCCCGACTATAAAGTGCGCCCGATTGAGAAGCTGCTGGACGCGGAGCCGATCTTTGACGCGAAGCTGATCTCGCTTGGCCTTTGGGTGGCGCGATACTATTTTGCTCCGGTAGGCGAGGTGTTTCGCGTGATGGCGCCGCTGGGGGGCGAGGTGCGACGGAGCAAGGTTTACTCATTGAGCGACGCGGGGCGGGATCTGTCGCGACAATCGATGCTGGGGTTGCTGGCCGCCGAGGATCCGGCGCTGATCGTGCTGCAAGCGCTGGACGGAAGGGCGATGACGCTGGAGGCGCTGAAGCGGAAGACGCCCGAGGCGGCGGGGTTAATCGCCGAGTTTCACAAGAAGGGTTATGTGCGGGTTGAGGAGCAGGCCAGCGAGAAAGACCCGTTGCGCGCGCCTGCCACGAAATTGAATGTTGAGGGCCTTGAACTTGAGCCCGCGGGCAAGGCCCCGAAGTGGGAGCGCGAATTGCTGGCCTACTTGCACCTACACCCTGGGGCGCACCCGTTGGACGAGGTGGAGCGGATTTTGAAGAACGCGGGGCAGAGCGCGCGGAGCTTGGCGCGGCAGGGGATTGTGAAGCTGACCCCGCGGATGGGAGCGATCCGGCTGGCGGCGGAGCGTCCGCGGCACGATTTAAATTCTTCGCAAGCGGCAGCTTATGCGGCGATCGAGACGGCCGTCCAGGCGAATGAGTATGCGGCGTTTTTGTTGCAAGGCGTCACGGGGAGCGGGAAGACCGAGGTTTACTTGCGGGCGATTGAAGCGACGTTGGCGGAGAATCGCAGCGCTCTGCTATTGGTGCCCGAGATCGCGTTGACGCCGCAAGTGGCGGGGCAATTTGCATTGCGCTTTGCCGAGCAGGTGGCGATTTTGCATAGCGCGTTTGGGGAGAGCGAGCGGGCGGAATATTGGAGGCGGATTCGGCGGGGGGAGGCGCGCGTAGTCATTGGCACTCGCAGCGCGGTGTTTGCGCCGATCCCTGATCTGGGACTGATCATTGTCGATGAGGAGCACGACGGGAGTTACAAGCAAGAGGAAACGCCGAGATACAACGGCAGGGATGTGGCCGTGGTGCGAGCGCAACAGATTGGCGCGGTGGCGGTGCTGGGGAGCGCGACGCCGTCGCTGGAGACGCGATATAACTCCGAGCGAGGCAAGTACACGCGATTGTTATTACCGGACCGAATTGAGCGGCGCCCGATGCCGTCGGTAGAGATTGTCGATCTGCGGCAGGAGTTTCTCGAGACGAAGAAGAACGCGCTGTTTTCGCGCCGCATGATTGAGGCCGTTACCGAGAAGCTTGCCTTGGGCGAGCAAACGATGTTGCTGATGAATCGGCGGGGTTATTCCAGCTTTGCGGTGTGCCGGGCTTGCGGCTATCGGGTTGAATGCGTTAACTGCTCAGTTACACTGACCTATCACCGCAAGGATCGGCGATTGCTTTGCCACTATTGCGGCTATGCAGAGAAGGTGCCCACGAACTGCGTCAAGTGCGAAAGCGATCAGATACAGTTCATCGGGAGCGGGAGCGAGAAGATCGAAGAGGAATTGAGGGAGGCGTTTCCGGAGGCTCGCATTGCGCGCATGGATCGCGACACAATCAATTCCAAGGCCGACTACGAACACATTCTGCATGGGTTTCGGGAAGGCAATTTCGATATTCTGGTCGGCACGCAGATGATCGCGAAAGGCCATGACATTCCGAACGTGACGCTGGTGGGGATTGTGAACGCCGACATTGGATTGGGGATGCCGGACTTTCGCGCCGCCGAGCGGACCTTTCAATTGCTGACGCAGGCATCGGGGCGGGCGGGGCGCGGGGGGCTGCCGGGAATGGTGGTGTTACAGACGATTAATCCCGACCACTACGCGGTGCGCTTTAGCGCCGCGCAGGATTACGAGTTGTTCTACGCCAAGGAGTTGCAGTTTCGCAAGGTGATGCGCTACCCTCCGTTTGCTTCGCTGGCGAACATTGTGTTTCGCAGTGAGAAGCAGGAGGAAGCGTTGCGGATGAGCGGCGAGATTGCCGAACTGGTGAAGGACGAGAAAGAGGGAGTGCGGATTCTTGGTCCCGCCGAGGCACCGGTGCCGCGAGTGAATCAGGAATTCCGGTACCAGATGCTGGTGAAGGCGGGGCAACGCAAACGGCTGGCTGAGATTCTCGAGAGCATCCGCAACCGCGCGGCGGAACGCAATTGGCCGGCGACGTCGCTCGTGATCGATGTCGACCCGCTTAGCTTGCTATGACCGAAAGCGGAAAAGAAGCGCTTGTCGAAAACCTATTCGCGATGATGCGGACTTTTGCGCTGTGCCGTCCGGAGGCGGAGGTGTGGGAGGAGGCCGGGCTGCTGTGCGTGTATTCGGGCCTGCCGGGCGCGGTATTCAATTCCGTGTTGCTTACGGAGCCGATCGAGGATGAGCAAGAATTACGGCTGAAGCTGGAATACGCCGACGCACTGTACAAGCGGCGGCGGGCGCGCTGGAGTCTATGGCTGATGGAGCACTATGTGCCCGGCAGGTTGCTTGCCCGGGTTGGCCCGATGGTGGATCGGTACGGACTGACGAGCGTGCTGCGGGGCCAGGGGATGATCGCAGAGAGTTTTAGCGCGCCGGTGCGGCGGCTTCCGGAGTTGGAGATCCAGCCGGTGTACGCGCCGGCGACGCGCTTTGATTTTTGTCATGTGATGTCGGTGGCGTTTCGCACTCCGCTGGCCACGTTCATCGACGTGTACAACGCGCCGGCCTATTGGGACGGGCCGTTGCGGGGCTTTGTCGCTTATAGCGGCAATCGC
>JANXUM010000573.1 GCA_025356215.1 Bryobacter sp.
AAGCGATCTTCCAGGCGCCGACTCACCGCATAGACCCTCCGCAACAGCAGCTTGGCGTTGTTCACTTCCAGCAGCTTGCCAAGGCGATCCTCGACGTTCTGGATACTTTGACTCTCCGCCCCAAAACCGATCACCGCCCCGGTCAGCACTAACCGATCGGGCTCCCCGATCGAGCGCCGCGCCACTCCTTCGCACCGCGCCAAGCCGCTACCCGTTGCCCGTTGCGCTTGCACCAGCGTCCGCGCGGCTGTCGGGAAACGCATAGCAATCGCTTTGTCCAAATTCCCCGCCCCGTCGAGCGAACTCACAAAACAACTTACAGCGAGTCCGTCGCCCTGGAGCGCCGACAGAGACTCTTCAAGCAACGGCAGTACCGCGTTCACATCGCCCGTCTCGCCCAGTGGCTTAGTTACTTGCTTGGCCTCGAGCCACGCAACGCCATTCATGTTCACGGGCTTCCGTTCTTCGGCGATTCCCTCCAACCACACCTGCGCCCCTTCCATCGGTAGCGCGCCCACCTGCAAGATCGTCAACGCGGGTAGCGGCTGCTTCCACTCGGCAAATTGTTCGCTGACAATCGCGCTCACACGTCGCGAATCGCCGCGCCCAGCCACGAAGGCTCGAACCTTGACGAGCGTCGCACCGCGAGCCTGCCGGCGGATCGCGCTCAGCGCGTCACGCGTCTGTTGACTCAGCAGTCCCTTGGCGCTCAAGGGACTGGAAAAGAATGAAAGGCGCGAGGATTCCACCTTCACTGCGGGTGGCGGATCCGGCAATACCTCGTGCACCTGGGTAACAAGCTCGACATCCTTCTTGTTCTTCTTTTTCTTCTTCTGCTGCGGGTCTGGGAATTGCGCCGCCAATACCCCGCACAGCAGCGCGGCGGCAAAGAACCTAACTGCGAACACCAAGCTTGAGCTCCTGGCGGGCGTAATTGATGCTGCGTTCCATGTGCTCCTTTTGCTGGTAGTTTAGCGCCGCCTGATAGGCGGGTGGCGTCGGCCTCCCGGTGACGTCTTCCTGCACGACGGGCTTCTCGTAGGGCCGCCCGCGTTTGGCGAGTGCCAGAAAGCGCGCATATTCCTGGGCCCGGGCCTTCGGGTAATACTTGGCCCACCAGGCGTCGTCGTAGACCGGCAGTATGGCCGGAGGCCGCCCGGTAATCGGCTTGATATAGATGTGCACGCCGGGGTTGAGTAACTGCCGCGCCCGGGCAATGATGGCTTTGAAGTCCACAGTCCCCTCGCCCAGCGGAACCCATTGCACGGCAATGCCGTCCGGGTGATTGTAAACCACCGAATCTCGTAAGTGGAAAGTAAGTACGTGCGGGGCCAATGTCTCCAGCGTCACCATGGGGTCTTCAATGGTAAACACTGGGTTACCGGTGTCGAGATAAGTGCCGACAAAGTCCTTACCCGCCATCTCGATGATGGCCTTGTGCTCCCACGCCTGAAAATCCTTATGCACTTCGATAGCGATCTTCACACCCGCGTCCAGTACTTCATTCCGCACGCTCTTCAATACCTTCACGCCCAACTCCATATTGGCTTCGATATCGGGCAGCGGCAATTCACTCCGGAAGCCGGCAAACAAGCTGCGCACGATGGGCGAGCCGCAAGCCTTGGCCCGCGCAATGTTCTTGCGCAAGGCCGCCACCACGGTATCAAACTGCGCCGGCGTTTTGGGCAGAATACTGGCGCCGCCCGTCTCCAGGTGCAGCCCCAACTCCTGGGCCCAACCCTTCACTTCGACCCAGTGCGCCGGGTCGTTGGTAGCCGGGTCGAGCGAATCCTGCAGGAATAGCGCGTCCAGTTTCCAGGCCATCGCCTGGTCCATGTGCTGGCGATCCGTCATCTTCAGCCCACGCAGACAGTAAGTGTTGTAGCCGATCGGAATTCGCGTCGGCATCGCCGCTTGGGCAAAGGCGACCGCGCCTCCCAGACAACCGATAAAATCGCGACGTTGCATAAGTCAGTTCTCCTGCGCCAGCATGCTGCGCGACTTAGAATAAGCAAAGTATATGACCAGGCCGATGATCAGCCAGATAAAGAAGGTCAGCCAGGTCTGCAGCGGCAAGCCTAGCATCAGGATCAAACAGAAGAAGATCGATAATCCCGGCACCCACGGCACAAGCGGCACGCGGAAGCCGCGCTTAAGCTCCGGCTGCCGCTTGCGCAGAATGATCACGCCGGCCGAGACGCTGGCAAAGGCCGCCAACGTGCCGATATTCGCCAGTTCGGCAAAAGTGGCGATGTCCCACAGCCCCGCCGGGATGCCCACGACAAAGCCCGCGATCCATGTGCTGAAATCGGGCGTCCGGTACTTGGGATGCAGTTGGCTAAACCGTCCCGGCAAAAGTTTATCGCGTGACATCGCAAACCAGATCCGGGTCTGCCCGTATTGCCCAACCAGCAACGAACTCCACATCCCCACAAGCGCTCCAAGGCTTACGAAGATACGCAGTTTGTTGTATCCGATATCTTTCAGCGCCTTGGCCACCGGCTCATCATTGCCCAGGGTCGTGTAGGGCACGATTCCCGTTAACACCATCGCCACCGCGCCATAGAGTACGGTGCAGGCAAGCAGTGTCAGGATGATTCCCAACGGCATATCGCGCTTTGGGTTCTTGCACTCTTCGGCCGCCGTAGAGACAGCGTCAAAACCGATATAAGCGAAGAAAACAATTGCCGCCCCCGAGATTACCCCGCTGGGGCCGTTCGGAACAAACGGAACCCAGTGCTCCGGTTTAATCGCATTGGCTGCGCCAATGACAAATATGAGGATCGCCGACACTTTCACAACCACCATGATCGATGTCGCCTTCGCACTCTCTTTCACACCCTTGATCAACAACCAGGTCAGCACCATCATGATCAGCAGCGCCGGCAAATTGAAGTACGCCCCGGTAACTTCACCGCCGCGGAACGCCGGTCCGGACCACTCCGGAGGCAGCCTATATCCAAACAGGTTCTCGAGAATGTCGTTAAAGTACCCGGAAAAACCCACCGCCACACTCATGTTGGAAACGGCGTATTCCAGAATCAAATCCCACCCGATGATCCAGGCGAAGATCTCACCGAGTGTTGCGTACGCATAAGTGTAGGTGCTGCCCGAGATCGGGATCATGGACGCCAGCTCGGCGTAACAAATCGCGGCAAATCCGCACACGATCGCCACGAGTAGAAAGCTCAGCACTACCGCCGGCCCCGCGCCAGGCCTGCCGACCGTCGTCAACGCATCTGACCCGTACCGCAATAGATCGAGGACCGGCGCATGAAGCACACTCGGGTACTTCATCGTTACACCGGCTGCGGCGGTGCCCGGCAGAGTGAAAATACCCGACCCGATCACACACCCGATTCCCAGCGCCACCAAGCTCCACAGCCCCAGTGTCTTTGCTAGCTTGTGCTGCGGATTCTCGCTGTCACGAATCAGGTCTTCAATTGACTTGCGCCTCAGCAACTGGTTCATCGCTGTAGTTTAATGCACAGCGGACTGGCTTGGAGCAACGAACGCAAAAAGGACCGATAACGCAAAAAGGGCCAGTGGCGTGGAGGCGCCGCTGGCCCAGCTTGCATCCTAAACAGGCTCGGAGGGGAGGCCCGCCCAGGATGCATGTTCGAGGTATATCAGGATTAGCGCTTGCGCGTACCCTTTACGATCTTTTTGACCTTGCGCTTTTGGCTGCCACGGTCCACTCCTTTAGCCCGCCCGGTCTCTTTCGGGGCGGCTTTGCGCGCGGCGCGCTTCAGTTTTTTTCGTTCGTCTGTGTCGGTACCGTGCTTCGTATTCATCTGTGCGTAATGTCCAAAACTCCAGATTAGCGCATTTCCCATCCTTCTTGCATTTCGCATAGAGTATTGAGAGACAATCCTGTGCGAAAACTTCTGTTGACCCTTGCCGCGCTGCTTCCCCTAATGGCCCAAAAACGCCCTGAGCTGAACGACGGCGAAATGCATGGCGACGCGCCATATCTGCTGGAAGATGGCTGGAAGCCTCTCATGACGGGCGTCGATCTAGCGGGCTGGCACGGAGACTCCCAAACAAAGAACGAATGGCTCACCACCACTGGCGTCATGTGGGATCGCTTGCTGGGGCCTACGCGTCTGCGCCCCGTCCCCGGGGCGGTTCCCGGCGGATCGATGCTCAACGGCCCCACCGGCCGCACAGTGAATCTGGTCAGCGACGTCAAACACGGCGACGTTGAACTCTATCTCGAGTTCATGGTGGCCAAAGGCTCCAATTCCGGCGTCTACCTCCAGGGTCTGTACGAGGTGCAGGTTTTCGATAGCTGGGCTGCCGACAAGCCCATCACGTCGTCCGACTGCGGCGGCATCTACCATCGCTGGATCAATGAAAAGGGCGTCGGCGGCTCCGCGCCCAGCGTCAATATGTCGCGCCGCCCCGGCGAGTGGCAGTCTTTCTACATTCTCTTCCGCGCCCCGCGCTTTGACGCGAACGGCCGCAAGTCTGAGAACGCCAAGTTCATCCGCGTCGTCCACAACGGAATTACCGTACAGCGCGATGTCGAGGTCGACGGCCCAACGCGCGCCGCCATGAACCACCCAGAGGCCGCGCAAAACCCGTTGATGCTGCAAGGCGACCACGGCCCAGTCGCTTACAAGAACATTTACATCCGGCCTCTGCGGCCGATCATTGAACGCTAAGGAAGTCAAATGCTTACCAACACCACCAGACGCAACCTTCTGCGCGGCGCCGCCGCGATGAGCGCACTGTCTTACTCGCGCATCTACGGCGCCAACGACAAGATGCGGCTTGGCCTCATCGGCTCCGGCGAGCGCGGTCGAGGCGACATGGGCAAGTTTCAGAAAAACCCGGATGTCGACGTCGTTGCCGTCTGCGACGTCTATGCCGAATCGATCGACAAAGCCAAGCAGTTGGCGCCCAACGCCAGGACATTCTCCGACCATCGCAAGCTGCTGGAGATGAAAGACCTGGACATGGTGCTGATCGGCACGCCAGACCACTGGCACGCCGACTGCGCCATCGACGCACTCAACGCGGGCAAGGACGTTTACGTTGAGAAGCCGCTGAGCCTGACGATCGAAGAGGGCCCGCGCGTCGTAAAGGCCGCGCGCGTCAACAATCGCATCTGCCAGGTGGGCATGCAGCAGCGCTCGGGCAAGCATTACTTACAAGCGAAGGCCGAGTATTTTGATACGAAGAAGCTGGGCAAGATTACCCTGGCCCGCACCTGGTGGCACGGCAACACTTACCATCTGCGCCGCGCTCCGGCATCGCTGCAACAATTGCCCTCGAACCTCGATTGGGCCCGCTTCCTGGGTCCTCTCAAGTGGCGCGATTACGATCCTCAGCAGTATTACAACTGGCGCGCCTATCTGGACTTCGGCGGCGGTCAGGTTACCGACCTATTCACGCATTGGATCGACGTTGTGCACATGTTCACCGGGCAGGACATTCCCTTTGCGGCCTCGGCTGCGGGTGGCGTCTACCACTACAAAGACGGGCGCACGGCACCGGACACGATCAACGTGCTGCTGGAATATCCGAGCGAGATGACAGCCACCTTTGAGGCGACGCTGGCCCCGGGCGTGACGGGCGCGGCTGTCGAGATCTGCGGCACCGAAGGGCGCCTACTGATCGATAGGCAACAGTTCACGTTCACGCCCGCCGGGCGCGGTGCCATACCGGTTGTCGTGAACGGTGGCAGCGACCTGGACCTCGACCACATCACGAACTTCCTTGACTGTGTAAAGAGCCGCAAAATGCCAAACGGCGACGTGCTGATCGGCCATCGTTCGGCGCAGGCATCGCACTTGGGCAATATCGCTTATATGCAGAAGCGAAGGCTGAACTTCGATACGATCCGCGAGCAGATCCAGCCGCTCTAGGGAGCGATCGCCAGCCCATTCGCATCGACGATCCCCGGCACCGGCGTCAACGTCCAATCGATAAGATTCAAGATGCTGACGCCGCCCGTATTGCCCGGAGTGTCGGGCGTCACAAAGCCCTTCGGCACCAGTACATTTGACACCCAAGCTTTTTTCTTGTCTCGGCTGAGCGCCAACAACAGCGGGCTGCCCGTGTCGATCCGTTTGAATACCGCGCCTGTCTTTGCGTCCAATACCAGCAGGCAGCCATTTAACACCGCCGGCGCTAGGATCCACTTAGCGTCAGCAGTCGCCAGCGGATAAAAGATCTGTCCAACCGGAAGGCCGCTAAACTTCTGCTCCGTCGCCAGAGTCAAGGGGTCCAATAAAATCACTTCACCGCGCCCGCCGACGATCAACTGTGTGCGATCCGAGTTCCAGGCGATCCCCCGCGGACTATCCACCTGCACCCTCGCCGCCACCGCACCGGTTGCCGCGTGAATGCGGCAGATCTCGCCCTTCATCGTGAACGCGTAAAGCCAGTCGCCAGTCTTGTCGAAAATGAAATTGTGGGTCGCCTCAGGGAGAGCGAAGCTCCGCAGCACTTTGCCGCGCTTCACGTCGAAGACAAACATCCGGTCGCCGCCATCCTCGGTATTCGTGAAGAGTTCAGCGGCCTTGGGCGGGCGCAGCTTCAAACCATGGGGGGCGCGGCCCTCGCCGGGCGGCAAAGTAAAGCGCGTGCGTTCGCGCCGCTTGGCGACATCGATCACCGATATCGTCGTACCGGGAGCGCCGATCTTCTTGTTCGCCTCAAGCAAACCGAAATTCGAAACGTACGCTGTCTTTCCGTCGGGCGAGATTTCGATCTCGTGCGGCTTCTCGCCCAACGGGATGCTCAGTTGCTTCGTCTGGTCACGCGCGTCCAGGAAGACAAGCTTGCCGAGGCCCTCTTGAACAACAAGAACAGTTTGGGCGCGCGCCCCGTCGGCGAAGATGAGCGGGAGCATGAATGCGAAGCGCATTGCCGGACCCCCTACTCGATCTTCTTCGCCTCCGCGCTGCCATAGTACAGCGCGTTAAAGAACAGCTTGAAAGTCCCGTGCGGCTGCGCGCGGAAGATCACTTCCGGCCCATAGATGAACAACTTGCCCTCGCCCACCTTCGCCTCGGCTACCGCCACACCGCCATCCAAATAATGCTGGCCCCAAGCCCAACCGCTGCGCAGCGGCTTGCCGTCGGCAAACCACGCCACCGGCTTAACATTCTGCAAGCCGGCGTCCGGCTTCAGCTTAAACACCGGGCTGTCCTCAAAGAAGATGTCGGCCTTCTTATCCATGCCGTAAGCTAGCGGATTGCTGTTATCGATCGCGACTTCCAACACGCTGCCCGGCACGTAGAACTTCTCATTCGGCAACTTACGCTCAGTCCCATTCGCCAGCTTTTCCACTAACTGGTCGCCCACCGGCAATCCCAGCATCTGTGCCAACGCGGTCGACGTTCCAATCGTCAGCACCGTCCCGCCGCTCTCCATAAACTTCTTCAATTGGGGCACCGTCTTCTCGCGGGTGACGCGGCCTTGGCGCTCGATCCATTCGGGTGCCATCATCGTCGCGTCGCCACTCACCATTCCGCCGCCGCCATTGCCAAACCGCGCCCGCTCGCTAATCGCGCCAGTCACAAAGACCAACACGTCGAACTTTGAGCGCAGATCGCCCTGGTCCAGCGAAGGCGGATACACGATCTCAAATGGGAACTGATACTGCTCAAATAACCACCGCGTCCAACCCGCCGACATGCTGCCGCCGACGTTGTCCCACAGCCCGATGCGGATCGGCTTCAACTTCAACGCGTCGCCAGCCGGCTTAACTGCCGCAGCCACGAAAGTAACATTCGTGTCGCGCGCAATGCTAGTCAGCGTCTGCGCCGTCTTAGCCTTGGAGGCGACATAAATCGTGCCCTGTTCAAAGTCAACGCCGCCGGCCTTCTGCGCGTCCTTCAGCCAGTACACATCCTCGCCCGCCGCCAGCAGCTTGTTCACAGCCTTGAAGCTGTCGTTCACTTTGTGACTCAGCAAATACCCCGCCGCGCCGCTGCCGCTCACTTTGCCCTCAGGCATCTTGGCCAAACCCTCAACCTTTTCAAAGGGCCCACTAAAATCATCCAGAATACGATCGAACTTTACACCCATCTGATAAGCCAAGGTCCAGCCGGCGCTGTCATAGGGAGCGATCGGCGGCCCGCCAGGATAGCGAAAATCATTAGGGTAATTCTGCGGCTCAAACATGTCTAGTAAGTGCGGGCGGAAAGCCTGCGACGCTTTGTAGACAATCGAACCCTTCTTGTAAGTCTTGCCGGCAACCGTAAAATCCGCCGTCGCCCGATGGGTCACAATCCCCATCCATTGCAGCGTCTGCGCAAAGGTCACGGCGGTATTGAAGTCCGCCTGATCCGCTGGCAGAATGTACCCGCGCGCGTCGCGCAACTCCGGCTTCACCAGTTCCTGATAATACTTGGCCGGTGCCACGCCGCCCGGCGCGCCACTGGCCGGATCGACGCCCGCCCCGCGCCCCACCGTGCCCACATTCTCCTTTGCGATCTTTTCCGTCAAAGCCTCAATCCGCGCCGGCGTCATCGTCCAGTTATCACGCTTGCCGCGTTCAATCGAGTTCGTCCCCATTTTCCAGATGTTATAGAGTAGGTCGTCTTTGTGACGCGACGCGTAGTCCAGCACGGCCCGATTCGCGGTAACCGAATACTCAATCGACTGCCGAAAATGCCACTTTGCCTGCGGCGCAATCGGATAAGGCGTCGTCTTATTCTGTAACTGCCGCGACGGCACAAACGGAATGTCAATCGGCGTTGGGTTTCCCGCGCTTTCTGTCAACAAACCAATCATGTTGTGATAGTAAGCCGTGGTCCGCAGACCGCCGTTGTACCAAACCGAAAAGCTCGACCCCTCGCGGGTCGTAAACCCAGGCTTGCCTTCCACTGTGAAACGCGAGTGCATCGCCGCACCCACTTGATCGACCCCAATCATCATCAGCGGATCGTAGAAATAACTGGCCGGATCCCGGAAAGGCGGACAAAACAGCGTCGTCCCCGCGGGCCCCTGCTGGTGGTGGTTATAGAGAATCTGCGGAATCCACTCAAGGTACAACTGCCGGTTGATGTTCTGCGTCTCGGCCTGCGTGCTCATAAAGAAGTCGCGATTATTGTCGTGGCCAACATACTTCTGATACAGCCGCTCAGAGACATAGCGCCGCTTGGTGGGGTCGGGGTTGCGCATGTAATTGGCGCTCACCAGTTCCATACCGTCCGGATTGGCGTGCACGAACAGGATCACAACGTCGCGCAGGATTCGCATCGTCTCGGCGTCGGTGCGCGAGGCCATCTGGTAGATCATCTCGGTCAACTGGGCCGCGCCCAGCACCTCGGTTGCGTGCAAGCCACCATCGATCCATACAACAGCCTTGCCCTCCAGCGACATCGCCCGCGCCGCCTCCTCGCCGATGCCCTCGGCGGTCGCCATCTTACGCGAAATCTCCTTCAGCCGCGCGAGGTTCTTGATATTCTCCGGCGACGAGACGATCGACATCCACTGCGTCCGCCCCTCCGCAGTCTTGCCCATGTCCACCAGCTTCATGCGGTCGGACTCTTTGGCCAGCTTCTGGATGTACTTCTCAAACTGGGTGTAGGTGGCGAGCATATAGTCGTCGCCGACGTTGAAGCCAAACTCCTCTTTAGGAGTGGTGATCTTGCGCTGCGCCGCCAGCGGCAGGCTAAGGCAAAGGGCGAGCAAGGCCGCTAGGGCCGTGAAACGATTTCGCAACATGTTCTCAAGATTGTCGCAAATTCGCCCCCACCGCGTTACCCGATGCTAAACTCCAAGCTAATCTTTCGATGCCCAGCCGTCCCATCACCGCGCTGCTTCAGGACTTCGCGGCTGGCGACAAGTCTGCTCTCGACCGGCTGATGCCTCTGGTTTACGCCGAGCTCAAAAAACTCGCCAGCGGCTACCTGCGCCGGGACCGCACCGGCCACACACTCCAGCCCACCGCGCTCGTCCATGAGGCTTACGCTCGTCTGATCGGCCAAAACCAACCCGACTATGCCAATCGGGGTCACTTTCTCGGCGTCGCCTCGCGCGTCATGCGCCAGATCCTTACCGATCACGCACGTGCTCGACTCGCCGGCAAACGCGGCGCTGGCCAACAGCACTTCTCGCTCGACGAAGCGATCGAGTCGCCGGGCCAAAAGCCGACTAGCATCATTGAGCTAAACGACGCGCTCGATACCTTGGAACGCGACGATCCGCAAAAGGCCAAGCTCATCGAGATGCGCTTCTTCGGCGGCATGACGGCCGAGGAATCGGCGGCCGCCCTCGGTCTCCCCGTCGAAAAGATCCGCTCCGAACTCCGCGTCGCCCAAGCATGGCTGCGCCGCGAACTGCAACGCAGACCAACTCCGTCAAAATAGCTTCGCAAATTCCCCTTAAATTTTCCGCACTCTTCTCTGAGCGGATTCATTCCGCCATCTCCGGAGGGAAATTTACGATGACAATTGCCAACCCAACAACTCAAGCCAGCAAAGGCTTTATATACGGTGCGATCCTACTGGCCGCTCTTCAGCTACCGCTCAACGGCGCGACCATCTTCAGCCAAGGCGCGCCAAACTCCAACTCCATCGACATGACCAGCTATCGCCTGGCGGACGATTTCACGCTCGCGCAGGCCGCGACCATCACCGGCATCAATTTCTGGTACACCTCAGCACCGGAAAGCAACCTCACAACTGTTTCCTGGGCCATCTATAACAGCACCGCCAACGCCCCAGGGACGCTGATCGGTTCCGGTAACTCCCCGGTTGCAACTGCGGCCTTCTTCAACATCTACATCGCCGCCCTCTCGACGTCCAGCGTCAACCTGGCGGCTGGCACCTACTGGCTGGAACTTCATTCCGGCTCAAGTCTCACCGGCACCAGCGGCCCGCAGAACTTCTGGGTCTTCGCCACCGACAACGCCACCAGTCTCGCTTTATTCAACAACGGCGCAGGCTTTCCAAATTCGCCAATCAACCCCGGCTCGCAAGGCTACGGTCAATTCGCCTTCGAACTCATCGGAACAACTGGCGTTTCGGGCGTTCCAGAACCCGCCACCTACGCCATGCTCGCCGCCGGCCTCGGCCTCATCGCCCTCCGCCGGGGAATCCGTTAACGTAGAGAAGCATGCAGGACGAACGCTGGCGCCGGGTCGAATCCGCGTTTCTCGAAGCGGTTGATCTCCCTCTCGAAGAACGGTCACTGTTTTTGGATGCCGCCTGCAATGGCGACGCCGATCTGCGCGCCGAGATCGAATCGCTTCTCTCCTCCGACTCCGGAGGCGACGAATCCATCTCTTCCCTCGTCAGCGAGGAAGCCGCGCTCGTCCTCGATTCCCAATCGCTCGAAGGCCAACGACTCGGCCCCTATCGTGTCCTTCGCGAGATCGGCCGCGGCGGCATGGGCACCGTCTATCTCGCCGTGCGCGACGACGACCAGTTCCAAAAACAAGTCGCCGTCAAGGTCGTCAAACGCGGCATGGATTCCGCCGAAGTCCTCGCCCGCTTCCGTCACGAACGGCAGATCCTCGCCAATCTCGACCACCCCTACATCGCCCGCCTCTTGGACGCCGGCACCGTCCCCGACGGCCGCCCCTTTTTCATCCTCGAATACGTCGACGGCCAGGCAATTGACGTCTACTGCCAGAGCCGCCGCATGCGCGCGAACGATTGCTGCCGCCTCTTCCTCCGCGTCTGCGAGGCCGTCTCCTACGCCCACCGCAACTTAGTCGTCCACCGCGACCTCAAACCCGCCAACATACTCATCGCCACCGATCATTCGCCCAAGTTACTCGACTTCGGCGTTGCCAAGTTACTAACATCGGAGCCCGACGGCGGCACCACCGCCCTCGCCCTGCGCCCCTTCACACCAGACTACGCCAGCCCCGAACTTGTGCGCGGTCTCCCCGTCACCACGGCCGCCGACGTCTACGCCCTCGGCGCCGTCCTCTTCGAGATCCTCACCGGACGCCGCGCCCAATCCGTCGTTTCCACAACCGCCTCCGAAATCGAGCGCGCCGTCTGCGAAATCAATGTTCCCCGCCCCAGCACCCTCGTCCCCGGGCTCAATAGCGACCTCGACAATATAGTGCTCATGGCCATGCGCAAAGATCCCGCGCGCCGCTATCAATCCGTTGACCTCCTCGCCGAAGATCTACGCCGCTATCTCGCTGGCAAGCCCATCAACGCGCGCCAGGATTCCCTAACCTACCGCGCCGGCAAGTTCCTGCGCCG
>JANXUM010000598.1 GCA_025356215.1 Bryobacter sp.
TGGCGTGCGGCCAGAGGACTTGGCCGATCTGATCGCCGCCATCAAGAAGCTGCCGCACGTCGAATACGACGGACTCGCGTTCTATCCAGGACACATCAAGGATCTGGGTGCCGAGGGGCTAGAGAAGATTGCGGCGCTGAATACGTTGCTCAACACCACGATCCATGCCTTGACGAAGGCCGGCCACGAGCCGCGCGTGGTGTCGGGCGGGTCCACGCCGACGATGTATCACTCGCACGAGATCTTTGCGATGGACGAGATCCGCCCCGGGACCTACATTTTTAACGATCGCAACACGATCAATAGCGGCGCTTGCGTGTTCGAGGAATGCGCGGCAACGGTGATCGCAACGGTTGTGTCGACAGCGCACAGGGGCCAGATCCTGATCGACGGCGGGTCAAAGACCTTCTCTTCTGATCGCCTGAACAACGACCCGGGCGTGAGCTATGGAATGCTGGTTGGCGAGCCTGAGGCGCACTTCCACAAGATGAACGAAGAGCACGGCTTCATCGATGTTAGTAAGTGCGATCGCAAGTTTGAGGTTGGCGAGAAGGTTCAAATTCTCATGAACCACGTCTGTGTCGTAATGAACCTGCATGAGCAGGCGCACGGCCATCGCAATGGGATCGTAGAAACGAGTTGGCCGATCGCGGCACGTGGCAAACTGCAGTAGCAATGCTCAATCGCATTTTGGGGTTCCTTGTATCGGCCGCCTTCGTGGGGATCGCGGCTATATTCGGCCTCAACGTGCTTCTGCTGCAAATGGACTCCACTGCCATCGCAGGCGAACTTTTCAAAAAAGTGGAAACGATCGACATCAGTCGCACCGGCACCGTCACGCACAAATTCAGGCTCTGGTTCAAAGACAACACTCGGCTTGAAGTTAGCGGCGCCTACTATGACTCCGTTAGCGAAGGACAATCGGTTGTGTTGCGAAGGAGCAACATGAAGATCTTCGGGACTTACACGCCAAAGTCGTTGTACACGCGCGTCGAAGGCCAAACGGCCGTTGAGCCTCTGTTGCTCGCCGCCTCCCGTTTTCTGTCGACATCGATGCCGGGCGACCCGTCATCGCGCATGGAAGCCAAGGTCGAGTCGGCGCGCTTGATCGACGTCTGGATTACCGGCGGCGACGAGCCGGTGGGCACCCTCAAGGATTTCTACGCGGTCGTGTTTGTGTTCCAACCCCCCGGCGCGCTTGAGCCCATTCGCGCGGTCGACCGGGTGGACAGCGGCAGCATTGCGACGCCCCTGCCCGGCCAAAGCATTGAGATCGAATTTCAGAACAGTGAGCCCCGCCGCGCGAGGATCAGCGGTGGCACTCGGAACTTCTGGTGGATCAACTGGTCGCTCTATGCGTTGGCGGGGCTCGCCATTCTGGTCTTCTACGGGCGTCGCCACCGCCCACCAAAACATGCTTAGCTGGATGCATGCCTGAACGACGCGATTTTCTGTTGGCCCTGTCGGCGCTGGGCCTGACGCCCGAAGCCACCGCGGCGGATGAGAAGACCATCTACATCCCGGGAAAACAACTGGAGACCGACCGCAAGACGATCCTCGACTTCATGGATGAGTTCGCATTCGCGATGCTGGTCAGCGCCAAAAGCGGAGTGCACATCACGAACGTGCCGACGATTTTCGACCGCTCGCCCGAAGGCTGGGGCAAGGTGTGGTGGCACATGGCCAAGGGCAACGAGCAAGGCAATCTGTTTGACGGCGAAACGCCGTGTACCGTGGTCTTTCATGGCCCCCATGGCTACATTTCGCCCAACTGGTACACGAGCAAGAACTCCGTGCCGACCTGGAACTTCGCCGTCGTCCACGCCACCGGCAAGCCTAAGCGCATCGATGACGACGAGGCCTTTGCCAAATCGTTGCGCCGCCTGGTCGGCCAGAACGAGGCGCGCTACGGGGGCGGCGAAAATTGGGATTTTGCCAAGATGCCGGACTCTTACTTGAAGGGCATGCGGCAGGGGATCGTTGCTTACGAGATGATGATCGACAGTGTGGAGGCGAAGTTCAAGCTGGGACATGAGCGGAACGCGCTCGACCGTGCCGGAGTGCTGAAGGGGCTGAAGGCGGGCCGCAAGGAACGCAACTTGACAGAGTTCACTGAGAGCTACTACGCCAAGATGAAAGAATAAGCTAACTAGCCGAAAACACTATGGTTTTCCAGCCAAACACGATGTACGCGCTTCTCGCATGGCGATTTGCGGACAAAACGACATCAGCGCGTGACGAGGGCGGCGCAAAACACCTGCTGGCACGATTGCGTGAGAGCATCGTTCGCCGTCCGTTCGGCGATGCGCACCCGCTATCCTTTAGCCTCGGCATGTCGCGGGCCGCACTGGCTACGAACAAGACCCCGGACGGAAGATTTGCGCAGGCCACCATCGCATCATCGGGGACTCGACGCTCATACAGTTCTCGGCTTAATCGCATTTGAGCAAAGTAACCTGGCGCAAGCGAAAACAAAGTTGCTTGCCGCGACCACGAACATGAAGGGCATCGCGTACCTTGAGGCAACGGTGAAAATTGATCTACGCCCCGTAGCGCAACAACAGCAGCGTGGCGTCGTCGTGCGGTTCGGCGTCGCCGACAAACTCGGCAAGGGCCGCCCGTAATCCGTCGTGCAGTCCTTGCAGCGACAAGCGGGCGTTCTTAACGATTGCGGCGGCGATGCGTTCGCGCCCGAAGAAGTCCTTTGGGCCGCGCTTGGCTTCCTCGACTCCGTCGCTGAATAAGACGACGGTATCTCCGGGGAGTAATTGGATGCAGTTGATCTGGTAAGTCGCCGCTTCCAGCAAACCCACCGGGAAGCCATCCTGATCGAGTGCGTCCAGCGTCGGCCCGGCATGTCCGGCGGCGTGCAGAACGAAGGGCCGGGAGTGGCCGGCGTTGGCGAAGCGGAATTCGCCCGTTGGGCTCAGCGTGCAGGCGAAGATCGTCGCGTACTTCTCGCCCGCCGCGCGCTCCAACAAGAAGCGATTGAGCCGGGGCAGCCACACTTCGAGATCTGCGCCCGAGGCGGCGGTCTCCATCACCACGCCCTGCAGAAGCGACGCCAGCAGCGCGGCACCTACGCCCTTGCCCGAGACATCGGCGACCACAGACAGCCAACCGCCATCGGGACGCTTGAGCACATCGTAGAAGTCCCCGCCCACTTGATAGGTGGGGATCGAAGAGCCCACCGCCTCTAGAAAGCCCTCGCGGGGCAGATGGCGCGGGAGCAGGTTGGATTGGATCGTGCGCGCCAGGGCTAGATCCTGTTCGAGCTTATGGCGTTTTCGCTCTTGTTCCAACAAGCGTGCGTTCTCGAGAATCGTTGAGGCTTCAAGCGCGAGAGTTTGCAGTAACTCACGATTGCCTTGCTGATTGCTCACTTCGATCAGCCGCGAGTCCATGTAAATCAGCCCGACGGTGTCGTCCATCGTCGCCGCCATCGTCTCAGTGCCGACGGCACCGCGCAAACTTAGCAGCGGCACGCAGAGGACGCTTCTGAGATCCAGGCCCTGGAGCGAATCGTTAAAGCGGCCCGAAAAATCCGACAGCGGATCGAACTGAAAGCTCAGTAATTCTTTTCGTTCACGAAGCGCGCGCTGGATCAGGTCCAAAGGAACTTGTAAGTGGGTTCCGTCCAGGGTGCGTCCGCTCTGATCGCGACCGAGTTCGACGATCAGCCTTTTGTCCCGATCGAGCAGCAGGAACCCGCGCTCGCAACCGGTTATGGTTAGCGCCGCCTCGATGACGGTGCCGAGTACATCGGCGGTGGAGAGGGCGTGCTCCAGGCTGCGGGCCACTTCGGTCAATGCGCGGAGCTTTGACAGGTCGGTGCCGGTGCCGACGTCGGCGGCACCCGGCAGGCGGCCCATCAGCCGGCGGATCTCGGCCTCACTTTTCTCGACAATGATCAGGCGGTAGCCGTCCTCAAGGCCGAAATCGATCACATCGCCAATGGCTAGGCGGCGTTCGTGCTCGACCTTAACTTCATTGACGCGAACTCCGTGTAAACTCTCAAGATCCTCTACCCAAAGCTGCGCGCCGCGCTGGTGGATGAGCGCGTGCTTGCGCGAGACGCGGCTATCGCGCAGAATGAGGTGGTTCTCGCTGTGACGGCCCATCGAAAACGGGTCGTGATCGAGGGGCACGCGGATGGAATTTCCGCTCGGGTTAACTACCGTAAGCTCGTAAGGCACTGAACTTACATTCTATGCGCGGGCGGCGGAGCGCATCTCTTCGGCGCGCAGGGCCTGGCAATGTGAGCAATAGCCGCCGATCTCAGTGCGGGCCAACAAAATCTCGAAACCGAACATTTCTTCGACTTCTTTTCGGACGCGGGCCAGTGGATCGCCGAAGTACTCTTCCACCTTGCCGCAACGCAAACAGATGATGTGCGCGTGCTCGCGCTTCATCCGCGTTTCGTAGTAGTGCTGGTCGCCGTCCTTGTGCATCAAGTCAAGTTCGTCGACCAAACCAGAGAGCTTGAGCATCTTCAAGGTTCGGTAAACGGTGACCCGGTTCAATTTCGGGTCCAGCTCGCGAGCGCGCGTGTACAGCGTCTCGGCGTCGAGGTGTTGGCCACTCTTGTCGATCAAATCGAGAAGCACTTGGCGCTGCCGGGTGAGGCGGACGCCGCGTTCTTTCAGCGAGCGGGTCATTTCCATGGGGGTGGGGCTTCCTCTATTCTCACATTATGGACTTGCTTGCCGCATTGCGTGAAAGGATTCTCGCGTTCGCGGCATCTCGTTATGGGAGGCAGATGGCCGAGGACGTGGCGCAGGAGGTAATGCTGGTGTTGCATCAGAAATATTCGCATGTGACCGATCTCGCGCAACTGTTGCCGCTGGCGATACAAATCACGCGCTTCAAGCTGGTGGCGCAGGCTCGCAAGTCCGCGCGGCGAGGAGAGAATCGACAAGTGGATGTGGCCGATGAGCCGATCGCCGACCCGCAGGTGAATTTGATTCTCGAGGCCGAGCAGAATGAATTGCTGGATCGAATGCGCTCAGCGCTGCCGCTGCTGGGTGAGCGTTGCCGTGAGATCTTTCGGCTGAAGCTGGATGGCCTAAGCTTTCCGGAGATCCAATCGGCGATGGGGGCGGCGAATATCAATACCGTGTACACGTGGGAAGCGCGGTGCCGCGAAGACCTGAAGCACTTGATGACCGGAACCAGGAGGGCGCAATGATCGGCGATGAATTCGACGACGAGATGCATGCTCTGTTGAGTGCTCATGCGATGGGCACGTTGACGAAGGCCGAGCAGGCGCGCCTTTTTGAGAAGGCGATCGGGAACCAGGCGATTTTCGACCAATTGATGGACGAGGAGACGACGCGGGCGGCGCTCGCATCGCCACTTGTTAAGCGGGTGCTCGCGAACACGTTGGCCAAGATGGATGAGGAAAAGCAACCACGCCCGAGGGTGAACGGCTGGCTATGGGTTGCGATGGCTTGCAGCGTGGCGGTGGGAATCGTTAGCCTGGCTTGGTTGCGTCCGGCGGCTGAGATTGAAAAGCCGGTCGTTGTGGCGGTAGCGCAGCATCCGCCGGAGGCAGCACCGATTGCCGCTGTTCCGGCTGTGAAGCCCGCTGCGTCGAAGGCGAGAGCCGTCGCCAGTGAGCCCAAGGAAACATTGCCGGAGAGGGCGAGGGCGGACGCGATCAACTTGCCGACGCCCGCCCCGCCAGCCGCGCCAGCCGCGCCAGCTGCACCGGCAGTCTCATCCGAAGACAGGCAGGAAGTGAAAAAGCTAGAGTCGGTAGCGAACTCGGCTCGGGACACGGGGGCATCCGCACTCGCTTCCGGCCGCGCTCAATTGGCGCGGGCAAAAGCGCAGCCACCAGTGCTTCGAGTCGTAAACCGACAACTGATTCTTGACCCGGTGGCAAAAGGCTTTGCCTACGCGTTTGTTGTGGACGGCGAGCGTATCCGGCCGCTCTTTGAGAGCGGCGCAAACACGGTCGAGGCTGGAGTGAGGCGGACCATCGCGATTGGAGAGGCCTCGGCGACCGCTGAATTGTGGGTGCTGCTAACGCCAACGGCGGATCCCGTGCTGGAACGGTCGCTCAGCGGCGTGTTGCCGCTGCCAACTCGCCCCTGGGTGAAGTCACCGGTCCAATAGACTCGTTAGTACCGATGACACGTAGACAACTCTTGGCGACTCCGGCCCTTGCTGCCGCCCCGCGCGCCGCCGCGCGAGGCGGCCTGACGCTGAACGAGGACTGCAACCACTTCTTCGTCGCCCGGCGCGCCGCCAGGCTCACCCACGAGACGATCCGGTCTTGGGTGGATCAGTACGCTGCCACGCAGGTGTCGGAACTGGTATTGAACGTGAACGCCATGCGGTCCAGCTTTGTCTCTAAGCATCGCGAGGCTTGGTGGACGGGCATCGATCCCAGCGGGGGGAAGGACCAGCCTTTTCTGAAGGCTATCCCGCCGGAGTCGCGGCAAGTTTTCTTTGACTGGATTCGCTGCGGCTGGCAGATGAACGAGGACAAGCTCGACCTTTACGGAATCTGGATCCCAGAGATTCGCAAGCGCGGCATCTCGCCGTGGGTGTCGATCCGGATGAACGACCTGCATAATGTAGCAGTCGAGGATCATCCAATGCACTCGAGCTTCTGGCGCCAGCATCCGGAGTTCCGGCGGGTTCCTTATCGTGGAGAGGAGCGGGATAAAGCTCTCGATTACTCGCGAAGCGAAGTGCGGCAACACAACTTCAGTTACATTGAGGAAGTTTGTGAGCGATATGACTTTGACACGCTGGAGCTGGATTGGATGCGGCATGGCTTTCACTTCAAGCCTGGCTACGAAGCCGAAGGAAGGGGAATTCTGAATCAGTTTCATGCCGATGTGCGGCGTTTGCTGGACGGGTGGCAGCGGCGTCGCAGGCATCCGATCGGTCTGGCCGTACGAGTGCCGCCCAGCCCAAGATCGGCGCGGGGCTTAGGCATGGACGCCGCCGAGTGGGCACACGCCGGGCACGTCAACTTTGTCACGGTCACCAATTATTGGCGGACGGTAGACAACAACATGCCGATGGAAGAGTGGCGGGCGCTGTTGCCAAAGACGTGCCGCTTGGCGGCGGGGATTGAATTGGGATGCAACGCGTTTCTCGGGTCGGTGGCGGGGGACGGGCGGAGTTGGCAATCCAACTCGCTCGAAACGGTGCGCGGAGCGGCTGCAGCCTACCTGCACATGGGGGTCGACCGGGTCTACTTATTCAATTACATGGATGCCGACACGACACTGGACGATGTTACACGCTATCCGGCCCTATTGCGGGAGTGTGGGCAGTTATCGACGATCGAGGGAAAGCCACGGCGGCATGTTATCACTTACCAAGATACGTGGGCACCCGGGGAGCCAGTGGCCCACGCCCTGCCGGCAGAGATCCGCGCCAAGGGCTGGCGGGCGTTCAGGGTGCCCGTCGGACCGGTTGATCCAAAGCAGAAGGTAAGTGTACTCATTGGTTCAACACAGGCGGCCATCACCGTGCGGGTGAATGGGCAACCAGGTCAGGCGGAGGGAGTGAAGGCGACTCCTAAGCCGGGGCCGGCGACGCCGGTTTACCAGTTTCAGGTTTCGCCCGCGGGGTTGCGAGCCGGTGAGAACGTCGTTGAAATCAGCGCGGAGTTGGGTGCGCGGATTGAGTGGGTAGAGATTCAGCTTAGCCAGAAGGGTTAGGGACCCGTTGTACCCGTCTATGGATTTGAAGGCCAGAAGTAGCTCGGCTCTTCGAAGTTTGGATCTTTCTTCTTTTCCTCTTGAAAGATTTTCGGGATCAGCTTGTTCAGAATGTCGACGATTTGGCCGTCAAACTGACCGGCACCCTTGAGCCCTTGCGGCGAAAGGAGTTGAAACATACCCAGGAAAAGCTGGTAGATGACGTCCTTGCTGATTGCCTGCAGCCGGAGCTTCGCGGACTCGGGACACATCTTGCGGTCAATGATGAAGGAGCGGTAGTCGCGAATCGCCGTCTCGGCTGTGCTTTGCAAAACCCGGGCACCGACGTCGGATACGCTCCAACGCTTTTTCCAGTACCACATGTCGTCGCGAATCATTGCCAGCCCTTGCAAGCTCTTTCGCCGATTGGCAATGCGATCGCAGGAAGGGTCAGCAGACTTCCAAAAGAAGACGGTTGCGAAGTCCGCCTTAAGCCAGTCGGGGGGCGCAAATTCTTTCGCCTCTTTGCCGGACGGCGGAATTTTGGCCCAGGCGACGACCTCGTTGCCCCAATTTCGGCGGACGTCGTTCCACTCGTCTTCTGTGAAGACCCAGTTCTTTGCTGGCGTAGTTGGAATGTAGGGGGTCTTGGCGTTCTGCTGTACGCCGAGAAAATCTTTGACTTGAGCGCGACAGTACTTCCACTGTTCGATTGCCTTTTGGTCGGAGGCGGCGATCGGAGAACCCTCACGTTCGGGGTAAGTCAGGTAATAGACAAAGTCAGCCAGCTTATTGGGATCGTTGATTCCGACGACGAAACATCGTTGTACAACGAGTTTCCAGTCGCTGGGCTTCTGGGCCCATGCCTCGCGCACGGTTATCGGTAGATTGTTGTGATCGAATGACATGTTCAATTGGTCCTTATCAAAACCAGCCTCGACAACAACTGAAGATTATCATACGGAGAGCGATACACTAACTGGATCATGTCCCGTCCAATTGCCGCTCTTCTCCTGTTGCCTTTTCTGCTGTCTGCCAAATCTGAAATCCTCTGGGACAAGTTTGGCGTGCCGCACATTTTTGCCACGTCCAGCGAGGCAATGTTCCAGGCGCATGGCTATGCGCAGATGCAGAACCACGCAGACCTACTGCTGAAACTTTACGGGCAATCGCGTGGGCGGGCCGCCGAGTATTGGGGAGAGGAGAATCTGGCGCTGGACCGCTGGGTGCGCTTGAATGGCGTGCCGGAGCGCGCCATCGTCTGGTACAACGCGCAGGACCCCGCCTTTCGCAGGAACATCGACGCCTTTGCGCGGGGCATCAATGAGTTCGCTAAAGCGCATCCGGAGCATGTAAGCGCAAAGTACCGCCAGGTGTTGCCCGTCACCGGTATCGACGTCATTGGGCACGGTTTGCGCGCTGTTCACTTTGGCTACATGGCATCGATGACGCGGCTGCGGGCGGAGGTTGCGCCGCCAGCAGCGGCGCA
>JANXUM010000003.1 GCA_025356215.1 Bryobacter sp.
GGGCCGTGGTTGCCGTCGATGACGAGCTTGCCATCGGACCATTCGGAGTCTGCGTAAGCACCGATCAGGAGTTCCAGGGCAAACCGTTCGAGGATGTGATCGTAGGCGGCTTGGAGATCGTGATCGGAAAGTGGACCGAGAACGGCGCTTGGTTCGGTGATGTCTTGGACGAGGAGTTCGTCGGCGAGGTTGGTGAGCAAAGAGTCCATGTTGGTTCCTGGTGGTATTTACCATTCCAGGTACACCCGGCGAAAGGTGAGTTTCGAGCCGCGCGGTACCTTCTCCCGCGCAATTGCTTCTTGAGGGCCTGCACTTGCTGCTATTGCGCCGCCCAACGCGATCAGCAGTATCGTGTTTGTCAAAATATTCATTCCTTGGCGATGGTGGTCAGTGTATCGACGACCGCATGCGGGGCAGTCCGCTGTCTGGACTGCGCTCCGATGTCCTCTTGTCGGTGCTGTGCATTTAGCCATTGCCGGCGAGGATACAGGATATGTTCGCCGAGCTCAAGTCCACTGCGTTTAACCTACCAGCGACTTGGGTTTCTGTTTACGGACGGATGGGGCCCCTATGGGCCCAGACCAGAAGTTGATGGCAGTGGCAATCAAAAGCAGCATAGAGACAGAAGCCAGCACGCCGCAGAACCTGGTTACCCCGCGTAGTTCATCAGGCCTTCGCGCGATCCCGCGACGGTCAGCGTTTTTTGGTGGTCAATTCAGCGAGTGGCGATGAGGCCGCAGCAGTACCGCCGGTGACTGTGGTGCTCAACTGGCGGGCGAAGATAAAGCACTAACTTGGGATGACAAACTTCTGCGGTTTTGCGATTCGGGACGAATTACCTCTGCGCCCAGTTTCTCGGCCGACAGGTTGCAAGCCTCCGCAAAGGCAAGCGCATGCCTTCGAACCTTAGTCGGCCTAAGGGCGCGACCGGGGCGCTTCGAATCGGACTAACGCTTCGGTGGCGCGCCGCCGCACCTCTGGCTCCCCACTCGCAGCAGCTCGGCGCAAGTGTTGCGCTGCGGCCACCCGATCCCCGCTCGCCGCCAGCGCCAAGCCTAAATTCAACTCCGTCTGGGCGGAAGGGCGAAGCTTTAACAGCGCGCGGTATTGAGCCGCCGCAGCTTCGGGACGATTCTTGGCAAGCATTAGATCGCCCAGCAATGCATGCGCATCCGCGAATGTGGAATCGATCCTTAGGCAGGACTGAAGCTCTCGCTCTGCAGCGTCATATCGCCCGGTGCGGCCGAATAGCATTGCCAGGCTGTATCGTGCCCCCGCATCGTCGGGCTTGCGCCGCAGCGCTGTTTGCAACTCGGCCTCGGCCTCCGCCAAGCGCCCAGTGGGCATCAACACATTTGCGAGGTTCACTCGCGGATCGATGGAGGCGGGCGCCAGCCGGATCGCCTCGCGGAACGACGACTCCGCTGTTCTCAAATCTCCCCCCGAAGCCAGAAGAATCCCCAAATTGGTATGTGCCTCGGCCAGATCCGGATCCCGCTCGATCGCGCGGCGGATTGAAGTCATCGCATCCGTCGGGCGTCCTGCGGTCTGATAGGCCAACCCGAGTTCATGCCAGGTCACTGCCCGTCCGGGCTCAAGTGTAGCCGCCCGCGCCAAGGCTGTTACCGCCTCGGCCGCGCGTCCACTCTTGCGCAGCGAAGTGCCCAACCGTAACAATGAGAAGCCCGAAAGTGGATCCCTCCTGGCAGCTTCACGATATTGGGCAAGTGCCGCAGCCCGCTGTCCATCGGTCTCCAGGGAGTCGCCAAGTTCGATGTACCATTCGGCGCGCGCTGGCCTGTAGGTTTCAATCGCCTGCCGAAGTTGTGCGATACCCGCCTTCAGGTTGCTGCTCTGTTTGACCTGCGCCACCGCCAGATACAGCTTGCCCTCGGCTGACTGCGGCAACGCCGCAGGATAGTACGGCACGACTGGACCGCGATAGGCCTCACGCGTCTCCTGGCGCGCAGCCAATAGATCACCGGGCGGACGTTGCCGTTGGATGAGATGGTCGGTCACCGCCACGTGGATCACGTCCTCGGTACGCCGCCGCGGCATGTGACATTCGATGCAGTTCGATAATCCCGTGTGCTTTCCCGCCGACACCTGCCGGTCGAACGCCGTAGTGTGGCACTGGCGGCAGACGCTATTGTAGTGGCGTTCTGCGGCCTCTCCGCGTGGCGCGTTGTGTGGGTTGTGGCAGGTGGTGCAAGTCATCGTGGCCTTGTTGAAGCAGGCTGACTTGCGCAAGCGGTAAGCGGAACTCACGATCTCGAACTTCTCGTCGTGGCCTGTGGCGGGGGCGTGATCGAAGTTCAGCAGAAATCCCGCCAGGGCCTGGCCAGGCTGGAACGAGAACGGACCGCGATCGTAAAGCAACAGCGCGTTCGGTAAAGGGAAGCTTGTCGACTCCAGATGGCAGGACATGCAGAGATCCATCTGCCGCTGCCGGCTCAGCCGACCCGGATTCACAATCGTCTCGCGCGTCGCGTTCTCGCTATGCCGTTCTCCAGGCCCGTGGCAGCGCGCACAGTCGATGCCCAGCGGCAACTCGCCCGGATACACCGATTCAGCGAACGCTTTCCCGTTGCGCGGTGGAATCTTGGGATAGGCGTTGTGGCAGAACATGCAGTCGTAAGTAATCGGCCTGCGAAAACCGTCGTGATCCGGACGGTCATAGCCGGGATTCATCGCGAAGAACCCGCCTTTTTCGGCATACCAGCCCAGGGGGAGTTCGATCAGCTTGTCCTGCGGCGTACGATGCAGAAAGGTGCGCGCGCTGTTACCGGAACCCATCACATAGTCAATCGTCTTCTCCAGCACATTCGCTTCGCGGCCCTGTGCGTCCAACTGATGACGCCGTTGAAAGTACTGCCCCCCGCGCTCCACAACACTGAAGTGGCTACCGGAAGGCGCGTGATAATACGCCCCCGAGCCAACCGTGGCCGTCGTCGGCAAAGAGAACGATCGCCCCATCCCCGTGCCCTTGTAGCTCTCAGAGATCTCTAGGTGGCATTTAGCGCAAGGCTGCCCGACGGCTTGCTGCACAATGCTCACCGCCGCAACAACGACACTCCACCAGATCTTGATAAGATATGCTCTTCCGATAACCACAAGGAATTCTTTATGATCTCAAAACGTCTCGCCCTTATTCTATCCGCGTTCGCTATCTCCGCCTTCGGCCAGAGCGGCGCCGGCAGCATTCAGGGTACAGTCGCGGACTCATCGTCCGCCCCCATCCCCACTTGTACGATACAGGTGCTGAACCAGGCTACAGGAGTTTCCACCGAAGGTGCCTGTGGTGCCAACGGCTTCTATTCCGCCAGAGGCTTGTTCGCTGGAACCTACCGTGTCACGGTGACGTCGGCCGGCATGAAGAAGCACGAAGCCAACCTCACGCTCCAAAACGGCCAGGTCATGGTCTACGACTTGCAACTTACCGTCGGCGATGTCAGCGAAAAGGTAACCGTCAGCGGCGAGACCATCCAGCTCGCCACCTACGACAGCGGAACCGTCAACACACAACTCGACGCCGCTCGCATCAGCCAGCTTCCTCAGAACGGACGCAACGTCCTCGGCCTCGCGCAAAACACCGTACCCGGCCTCGAAGCCGGCGGCACCCGCGCCAACGGCTTGATGGGCGAGGCCATGGAGTATTCTCTCGACGGCGCTCCTCAAACGAACCGCAACTTCGGATCGCCCACCAACACAGCGCAGGCGATTTTGCCCGATCCAGATTCGGTGCAGGAAGTTCGCTTCGAGACGCTCAATTCCAGCGCTCAGTTTGCCACTCCGGCTACCGTGCTTCTCACCACGAAGTCCGGCACCAACCAGATCCATGGATCGATGTTCGAAACCGCGCGCAACAACTATTTCGGTATCGCTCGCGCTCGCCAAGACCCCTCCAATTTCAAGGCGCCGCAGTTAATCCGCAATGAGTTCGGCTTCAACATCGGCGGCCCGATCTTCGTGCCGAAGGCTTACGACGGACGAAACCGGTCCTTCTTCTTTGTCGCCTTCGAGCGCTTCTCTCTTCGCTCGAGCCAGCAGCAGTTGATGCGCGTGCCCACCATGGCAATGCGCGGCGGCGACTTCAGCGGCCTGGTCAACGGCGCCAACCAGCTCCAGGTTCTTTACGATCCCAACTCAACGCAAAGCCTCGCGAACAACTACGTCCGCACCCCCTTCGCCGGCAACGTCATCCCGCTGGCACGCATCAGCCCGCTGGCAAAGACCCTCTACGCGGCAACGCCCCTGCCGACTTCGGGCGACAATCCGATCATCAACTTCAATCTCACCGGACAGAATCCGACACAACAGACAGTGCCGAATTATTCGACGCGTTTCGACCACGTCTTCAACGACAAAAACCGCGGCTACTTCCGCTTCACCGAAATCGACCAGCAGCAGCAGGCCTTACGGAACTTCCCCTCCGCCTCGCCACCCAACATCCAGAGCAGCGACCTGCCAGAGGGTGCTACCGGGTACCAGCGCATCCCGGTTCAAACCATCAGCGGTGCCATGGGATACAACAAGACCTTCTCTCCGACGCTCTTCTCGGAAACCGTGCTCAGCATGCAGTGGCAGCGAATGTACGTAGAGGGCAACGAAGCCTCCATGAAGAATTACGAGAAGCAGTTCGGCTTGCCCAACAACTTCTCGCAGATCGGATTTCCGGCGATTGGCGCAAACCTGTTTATGCCCTATGGCGGATCGCAATGGTTCTACGGTATGAGCCAGCGGATTACGACGATCGACGAAAACTTCAACAAAGTCGCAGGCAAGCACCAGTTGGCCTTCGGCGGCCGAATCCGCCACGAGAAATTCGGCTACCTGTCCGACCGGTCGCCGAACACGATTGCCTACTCCAATCTGGCGACGGCGATCTACAACCCCGCGACAGGCGCAAATTTCGGTGCCTTGCCCAATACTGGTTATCAGGACGCCGACTTCTTTCTCGGCGCAGCCTCAAGCTTCAGCCAGAATCGCAATGCTCCGTACAACGATTCCTCGCTGATTGAATACGACGGGTACGTGCAGGACAACTGGAAGATCAGTCCTACGCTGACAATCAATGCGGGCGTCCGCTGGGAAGCGCATCCTGCTCCCGGTGTGAAAAACGACTATCTGGTCTTTTTCGACCCCAAGAACAATGCAATTTCCACGCCGCGTCCGATCGATTATTACCTGCAGAAGGGACTGACCAGCCAAGCGCTGCTGACCAACCTGCGGGATCTGGGCGTCAAGTTTCAGACCTTGAAAGAGGCTGGGCTAGGCAAGGCTGGCATCAAAGGCTATAACGCCAACATTCTCCCTCGCTTCGGCTTCGCCTGGGTTCCGAGCTTCGGCCTCAACCGCACCGTAATCCGCGGCGGTTACGGCGAATACATTTATCCGGTGCCGGTCCGTAACTCGATCCGCTATCTAACGGCTAGCTATCCGTTTACCGCCGGCTACTCGATGAACTACAACTCTGCGGCACAGGCCCCCGACGGGCAGCCGAATTTGCTATTGCGCAGTCCGCTGCAGGTCGTCACTGGCGTTAACACGCAGAACGTGGTGGACACGAACACGACAACGGCTCTTCTGCCTGGCATCAGCCCCGGCACGATTCTCGCATCCGATTATCCGCCGGCCAAAGTTCGTGAAGCCAACTTCACCATCGAGCAGCCGTTCCAGGACGGGTCGGTGCTGCGGACCTCCTACGTCTACACTTACGGCACCAACCTCGATCAGAATTTTCTTTTCAATAATGCGCCGTCCACCTACGTCTGGCAGGCAGCCACCGGCACGATTCCGCCCACGGGCCGCTTCTCCGGCGTAGCTACCCGGCCTTACGATCAAACCACGTGGGGCGGCATCACCCAATCGACAAAGTTCGGTTTCTCCAACAACACCGCCTTGCAGGTCAACTACCAGCGTCCCTATCGCAAGGGCGTCGGCTTTCAGGTCTTCTATGTCTTCTCACGCGCTTTCCGCGTCGGCGGCAACACCTTCCGCGACAACACACTGTATCCGGCTGCCAACTTTGCCGCTGGAACGATTCCGCAGGGAATGAATGTCGGCACCCCGCTCGAGCCGAGCCGCGAATTCAATCGCTGGCAGAATTACCGCATGGATACCGCCATCCCGGTGCACCGCATCAGCTTCAACGGCATTGTCGATGTGCCCTTCGGCAAAGGACGCCGTTTCGCAGGTAACTCCAACCGCTTTGCGAATGCACTGATCGGCGGCTGGCAGATGGCCTTTGTCGGAACCGTGGTGTCACAGGCCTTTCAGGTGGCCACTGGCAACTTCGGTGAAACGAATCCGATCACGCTTTATAAGCGGGAGAAGGCGATCCAGGATTGCCGTAGCGGTGTTTGCCGCGACGGCTTTCTGTGGTTCAACGGTTACATCCCTCCGAACGTCGTAAACGCGGCAACGCGCGGCGTGACGGGGCTGCCGGATGACTACCGGCCCTACCTCGCGCCGATCAACAATACGCCAGGCACGGCACAGTTCGGCACAAACAACGTCAATCAGACGCTCCGTAACGGACAGGTTGTATTGACTGGGTTCTCGCCGGGTCCGGCGGGCGTTCAGCCTTTCAATGCATTAGTGCTGCAAGGGCCAAAGAACTTCCAGGCAGATGTCTCTATTTATAAGGAGTTCACGATTACGGAGCGCTGGAGGCTGAGGTTTAACGTGGATGCGTTTAATGCGTTCAACATCCAGGGCTTGGTCAATCCCGATGCTGGCACGGGCATTCAGTTGATGCAGCAGTCGTATTGGCGTCCGCGGCAGGTGCAGTTTACGGGGCGCTTGAGCTTCTAGATTCCAGCCGCTTCTCCCCAAAGCCCCGCGCCTCCCGCGCGGGGCTTTTTTGCGGTCCGGGAGGCTGTCCGCCAAATCAATCAACACCGGCGACAAATGCACCTGTACCCGGCCGTCTCGCTATCCGAAGGAAGTTTCTCTAAGCATAGGGAAACAAGGCGGCTGGTGCAAAGGATGATTCGAGGAAGGCTGCGACTGCCGGCAAATCGGATCCGGGCTTCGGGAACAACCCACAACCGGATCGCGTATCGAGATCTATGCGCCTTCCGCTGTTGATTCTGCTTCTCGCGTGCACCCTGCCGAGCACCGCACAATCCACGATTCGCCGCTTGGACGGAACCACTATTTCCATCCGAGAAGCTGAAGCCTACGCCCGCAAAACTCTCGAAGACGCACACGTCACCGGCGCGCAGATTGCGATCCTCGATCGCGGTAAACCGATATGGAGCCAAGGTTTCGGCCTGCGCCGCCGCGACCCCGAATTGCCGATGGACCGACAAACCACCACTTGGGCCGCCTCCATTACCAAAAGCGTTTTTGCTACTTATGTGATGCAATTGGTCGAGCGGGGTCAGTTTTCGCTCGACACACCCGTCGCCCAACAACTTCCTCAGCCGCTCCACACTTACGAGCCCTACAAAGAAAGCGCCACCGAGCTTACTCGCGACCCCAACTGGCCCGTCGTCACGCCGCGCATGTTACTAGCCCACACCTCGGGTCTTTTGAACTTCGCCTTCCTGGAACCGGACAAAAAGATGCATCTTCACTTTCAACCCGGGACGAAGTTCAGTTACTCGGGAGAAGAAATTAACCTAGTCCAATTCGTCATTGAGCAGAACCTAGGTAAGCCCCTGGACCAACTGATGCAAGAGGCCATCTTCGCGCCTCTTGGCATGAAGCGGACTGGCCTGATCTACCGAAGCGACTTTGCCGACAACGTTGCCGACCGCTACGATACTGGAGAAAAGTTCCGAGCCCAAACCAGACGCTTTCCCGCTCGCGGCGCCGGCTCGATGACTACCAGCGCCGAAGACTTGGCCCGCTTTGCTTCCGCCTTGTTCGACGGGAAGCTGCTGAGGGCAAAGACGCGTAAGGCCATGTTCAAGCCTTACATTCGCTTGCGCACGCTGCATCAATTCCCGCTGTCACCTGATGAGCCCGAAGCTAAGGAAGCCCAGGCCGTCGGCCTTGCTTACGGTGTTGGTTGGGGCCTGCTCACCCAGACCAAATTCGGTCCCGCGTTTTTCAAAGAG
>JANXUM010000007.1 GCA_025356215.1 Bryobacter sp.
GCACGAGTTGTCACGAAGGTTGCGCCGACCGAACAGCAATGGCTGGCGCTGGACTTTGCCTGGCGCGTGGTGAAGCACGTGAAATCGAACGCAATCGTGTTTGCGCGCGAGGGGCAGTTGATTGCGGCGGGGGCGGGGCAAATGAGCCGCGTGGACAGCGTCAAGTTTGGGGCGGAGAAGGCGGTGCTTTCGCTGGAAGGATGTGTTGTGGCGAGCGATGCGTTCTTCCCGTTTCCGGACGGGTTGGAACTGGCCGCGGCGCGCGGCGCGCTGGCGTTTGTGCAGCCGGGCGGGAGTGTCAAAGACCCTGAGGTGATCGCCGCGGCGGACCGGTTGGGCGTGGCGATGGTGATGACGGGGGCGCGGCACTTCCGGCACTAGCGCGCGGGAGCAGCCGCAAGCGCCTATGCACGAGTCAACTTGCAAGCCCATCGATTGGATCGCTAATGGGCGAGGGACGCACGCAGCTTCCTCGCGATCGAGGTGGGCGTGAAGGAGTCGAACGGGGCAGTGCCGCAACTTCCCGACATGGGCCATCACGCCGTTTTCCTGCGTACGCTCAAGCGGACCGCCGAGGAGATTGATGGGTTCGTCGCGCGCGAGCCAGCTTATCCGGTGTGGCGACAGTTGCAGCAGCAGCTTCACGCTTTGCAAGAGTGGACGGCGGACGGCGCCGAGCCCAAGCCTGAACAGTGGCGGCGGATCTCAATTGGGCTCATTGCGGCACGCGAGTTGGAGCCGACTGCCGACTTGGCGATGGAGGATCTAACCGCGCGTCTGCACGAGTTGAATTACTACGCGCGCCTCTGCGGCAACCCGAAGTCAATGGAGCCGCCACCGTTGCAGCCATCACCGATAGGGCTGGGCAAGGCGGCGCGTTTATTGCTGATCGCGATTGCGGGCATGGCGATTGTCTGGTTGATTGGGGCTGTCATTTTACGAGGCCCAGAGCCGCCGGCAACTTCCGTAGGGCCGTCTTTGCGCGCCGGAGATCAACTGGTGACTCTAATCGCCGCACATCGACCGGGCGAGGCGAGTCACGTTTCCCTGGTGCTGTCCGCCACTAACGGGAACTCTACAGGACGGAAACTAACCGTCGCCAAGGATGTTGTCGGCGACATGCGGCTGCTGGGATACGATGAGCGATTTGTGTGGTTCTTTGCCGGCGGGATTGGAGCCATCGATTTGAAGACGCGGGCGCTGATCGGCGCTGCAGATCTGCGGCGTGTCAATCCCGAGTTGGCTGCGCTTCCGTTGGTCGACAATAGCGATAATCCCCTCATTTCGCCCGCCGCGCGCCACCCCAAGGAAGAGCGCGCCGCCGACATGTGGGCGGATTCGAGAAGGTATTCGTTTGGCAAAAGGCTGCGCGTGCGTACACCTGATTATCAGCGTGAGTTCGAGATCGATCCAGCGACACTGCGGGCGATTCAGGCGCGCTGAGCATAGACACAATTGCCGGCGGCAGGCAGAATGCAGGACTGCTCGCTTGAATCGAAAGAATGAGAGGGGGCGACATGCTTAGGAAGCTGATATTGATTGGCTTGATCGCAATGCGTTGCTGGGCGCAGGTGAAATTGGGTGCTATTGTTGCCGAGGGTGAGGCGCTGTCACCGCAGGGCGATCGGGTTGCGTTCTCATGGTGCCGAGGAGAGTTTAGCGACGAGTGCGGCGTCTCAGTTCGCGATGTGCATGGCGTCGGCCGCCTTGTTTTGTTCGAAAAAGGCGAGCACCCTCACGATCTGCAATGGTCCCCCGACGGCAAGTGGATTGCTTTTCTTGACTATGGTAATCACAGCGGAGTAACACTACTTGTAGTGTCGGCGGGTGGCGGTGAGGCAAAACGGATCGACCAGATTGCTTGGCGCTACTGCTGGACAGCGGATAGCAAGGGCTTCATCACGACGCATACCGAGGACCCCGACAATTCCGAAACGCCGATTGGGCTGCGGGCTGTGGACCTGAGCGGGCAGGTGGTGGGCGTGATTGCGCGAGAGGGGACCGCGCCCGCGCTGTCTCCCGATGGCAGCTTGCTAGCGTTCGTGCGGGACGAGGCGATTTTTGTGCAGCCCTTGGGGCCCGCCTACCAGCCGATCGGAATTTCGAGACGGGTAGCCGAACAGGGAAATCGCGGGGAGGGGCCGATTTGGATCAAAGGAGGCAAAGAGTTGCTTTTTTCTGTGGCCGAGCCAAATCCACTCAGGAGAGTTTCCATTGAAGAAGGCTCAGTACCGATGGTGCTTTCTGGAATTGGCGATCGAACCGAGGTGAAGTCCCTCACCAGCGACGGAGCCGGGAGAGTTGCGGCAACACTGGAGACGTCCGACCGCGGCCTGTATCGAATGGACTTGCGGGCGCGGAGTCTGCGGATGGAGCGGGTGCGGGCGGTATTCCACACGGAACGCGAGTTTGAGGTTTCGCCGGATGGGCGGAAGGTGGCTTACATATCGAACGGAGATCTCTGGATTTCGGCGTTGGGAGGCAGCCAGGCTCGACGTTTAGTTGGAATGGCAAGAGGCCTTGGACAGCCATTGTGGTCCCCAGATGGAACCAGCATTGTGTTCGCTGAATCCGTAGGCTTTGGGCACGGGGACGACCGGACCGAGATTTACATCGTGGGTGCGGCTGGGGGTGAGCCGAAGCGCTTGCTCCCGAGTCGCGATGATTTCTTCCCGTTGCGGCGGTCGCGTGACGGCAATTGGCTGGATTTGGAGCGTACCCTCCAAGCAGCTGGGGAGCCGTTGCGACGCGAAGAATGGAGACTGAATCTGGCGAGTAACGAGGTGCAGCCCATGTTGCCAACGGATCGGTCGGGAGACGGTTTGGTTACCGACAAACTGAAGCGGCAAATCGGGCACACATTTGCCACAGGAGAAAGCGTCGTTTACTATCCCGAGCGTCTTCGTGGCGGCGGTCAAATGGCGCGGATGATGAGGATGAACCTGGCAACGGCGAAAGTTGAGCCAATCGCGCTGTTAGATTTCATACCGGGCACGCTGCAACTTAGTTGGGACGGATTGACTCTTTATGCGACAAGTGACGCACCAGCGACGACATCGCGGGTGATTGTCGAGGGATTGCCTTAGGCCTCCGTCAAAGATATTCCACCTCAAAGGCATCTATTGCCCGGTAGACATGGGGTCTACGCCCCAAAAAGGAGATGCCTTAGTTTGGAGTCTTCCCGCGACAATAATCGTTGGCATTTCAACGCAGGGCACCGGCTGCGCGGATCTCGATCCCCCAGTGTTGATTTGGTCGTAGATGTTCGCCAAATTGCGCCGCGCCTTACTCCGCGTCGTGAAAGATGACGCCCAGCGTATGCCGTTGGCCGGAGCGGATGCGGCTTACGCCATGACGCAAATTCACGCGGTAGGCGCTCTTACCTTCCCGCCAGACCGGGCGATGGCGCACGGCGAACACAACCGCGTCGCCTTGGCCGAGCGGCACCACTTCCGCGCGAGATTGCATGCGCGGACGTTGCTCGGTCAACACAAACTCACCGCCTGTAAAGTCATCGCCTGGCCTCGACAACAGAATCGCCAACTGCAGCGGGAACACATGTTCGCCATAAACATCCTGATGCAGGCAGTTGTAATCGCCCGCGCCGTAGCGCAGCAGCAGCGCAGTGGGCTTAGTCTGCCCGGCGGCGTGGCAGCGATCAAGAAACTCGTCGTGGCTCTCCGGGAAGCGAGTATCGATGCGCAGCGCCTCGTTCCAACGATTGGCTGCCACCGCCAGGCGCGGATAGAGTGAGGCGCGAAGCTCACGCACAAGCTCCGGCAGAGGGTATGCGAAGTATTGATACTCACCCCGGCCAAAGCCGTGGCGGGCCATGATCACTCGGCTGCGGAAGCGCTCCGTCTCGCCGTACATGGCAATGATCTTCGCGCAATCGTCCGTCGGGAGCAGCCCCGGCAGAACGGTACATCCGAATTGATCCAGGTCTGATTCCATGTTTGATCCCGTTACCATCATGCGGCTGGCGAGTCATCGGAATCTGTCCGATTCTTGCGCTGCGCCACTTATACTTAGAGCTTATGGCAGCCCTGATCGACGCAATCAACGTCAAACGCAGAACACTTTTTGAGCTGGATGACGTTCCTTATTCGTGCCTCGATTCCGAGATCAGCACGCCAACCGCCCGCGGTGGACAGACGCTGGTGCGCCTTAAGGTACGCAATCTTCTCACAAACTCGGTGTTTGAGAAGACCTTCAAGGCGGGCGACAAGTTCAAAGAGCCGGATCTGCAACTGGTGCCGGCATCCTATCTATACAGCGACAGCGGCGGTTCCCATTTTCTCGATCAGGAGAACTTCGAGACGTTGACCTTGTCCGAAGATGTGACCGGCGACGCGCTGGAATGCTTGATCGACGGCACCATCGTGCAACTTCTCAAATACAACAGCAACCCGATCGGCCTGGAGTTGCCGATGTTTGTGGAGTTGCTGGTGAAGACGGCCGAGCCGGCGGTCAAGGGCGATACGTCAAGCGGCGCGACTAAATCGGTAACGCTGGAGACTGGCTTGGAGATCAAGGTTCCGCTGTTCATCAAAGAGGGCGAAAAGGTAAAAGTGGCTACGGAGAAGAGGGAGTTTGCCGGGCGGGCGTAAGGATACGGCATTCGCTTACGGCAAGTTGAGAGAGGCCCGAATCGCCATCTCGTAGACCTTGGCCGGAGGAAGATTGCTGGGCGCTGTAAAGGCAAGCGCGACCTGATCGATCGTCGTTGTAAATTGCCCTGCCGCCACGAGCTTGCGTTGTTCGCCTGCGTTGACCACCGGGCCAATGTCGTACCAAAGCATAGTGAGAGAGCCCGGTTGGATAGGGTACGGTCGTAGACCTGCGCCAAGGCGTTCGCCAATCTTGTGGTAAACCGGTGCCGGACACACGAAGAAAAGACCCTTTTGGCAGAGCGGTTCTTGACGAAGAACATGGCCCTTGTAGATCAACTGCGGCAAAATTCGTTTGTTCACATTCTCCCAATTGAATCCGGCGCTGCTCTTGCCGGCGAAGGTTTCCTCTCTGAGGTGGGTCTCACGCTCATGACGATAGTTGCCGGTCGTGTCAATCGACTGGACCTCGACGGCAACGAAATCGACCAACGACCCGTCGGAGCCGAGGTGCGCCAAAATCCAATCGACGTAGTAGCCGCCGCGCGCGCCGCGATTCGGCAAGCGAAGTTCTTTCCCCCAACCTTTGCCGAATACGGCGATGCAATTGGCCTTTGGGCCGATCAAGTCCCGCCCGGAGACAAGGGGTAAGCTCGGCCCAAAGGCGACTTTGGCCACGTCGCGCAAGATCTCGTAGTTCCCGGCGTAGAGTCGAATCGGGCAACAGATAACCGGCCCAGAGTTCATCGGTTTTAAAGTGCAAACGCCGCTGATTTCCCCGTCACTGAGTGTCTTTACGCATTTCCGACCCAGGATTGGACATTCCCGCCCAGCGCGGGCTGCGGTCGCCTCGATTGAGCGGTCCTCCGGTGAATAAGCGAAGAATTCAACGATCCGGCTAGCCATGAAGAGCTTCCGGCGGAACCGCCGGGATCGCCCCGTGCGCCTCCAGATGGGCACGAATTTGATCCGCGATCGCCTTGGCCATCAGCACCGGCACAGCGTTTCCCACTTGTTCGTATTGAGATACTCGGGGACCATGAAATTTATAGGTGTCGGGAAAGGACTGAAAGCGGGCAGCCTCTCGCACAGTCAGACTGCGCTCCTGATCGGGGAGAAAAACCGTGCCCCAGTGGGGATCGCACTTCGTCATGACCGTGCCAGCCAACCCATCGTTACGCAGACGTCCGTAACGCTTCGTGTGGTCTGACCGCCGCGCCAACTGCATGCCTTTGGGCAGCAAGGCATGGGGGATGTCGCGCCACGATCCGCCAGGCTTGACGTACTTCATCCGCTCGACATTTTGCTTGGACAGCCTGGCGGCGAAGTGATTGAAGGTCAGGCCTTCGGGATTCCGGATGGCCGCAGTGTAGGCGCTGTTCGGATCCGATGTGTATCCGACAACTTCGGCTCCTTCTCCCATCGCCAGCCGAGGTAGATCCGAGATCGCCTCGGCCACTGTGACGGCGGGTGGCAAGTCCTGCTTGTCTTGCTCGCCAAGTTGGAAAGTCAAGGTTCGACCGCCCCTGAAATTAGCTCGTCCGGTGGCGAAATGCGTTGGCTCTGGCACTTCGATGGGCCCAAGCCGAGAGCCAAGTAAAATCAGGCGCCAGCGCTCTTGCGGCACTCCGTAGTGGGCGGCAAAAAGGATTTTATGGGCGACACTGTATCCCAGGCGCTGGAACTCGCTCATGATCTGGTTGAAGACCTTGCCGTCGCCCAAGGACATCAGCCCGGGAACATTTTCAAATAGAAATGTTTTCGGCTCGAACTCCTCAACAAATCGGACATAGTCGGTAAAAAGCCGATTCCTGGGATCTTTGAGAAAGCGCTCCGGCGCATTGATCGAGAAGCCTTGGCACGGCGGGCCGCCGACCAGTACATCGAGTGCGCCCTTGGCAAGGTGGAGCTTTTTCCTGACCTCTGCCGGGTCAACCTGTTGGATATCCTGCGACTCCGCCCAGGCATCGGGGTGATTGTGGCGGAAGGTCTCGACTGCCTCTGGCATGTGGTCGTTGCCATATAAGCAGCGATAGCCCGCCTGGCGAAAGCCCTCGGTGATGCCACCGGCGCCGCAGAACAGATCGAGCGTTGCAAGGGTTGCCTGAGATATCGGTTTGGTGGGGGCGCGCTTCTTCGGGGAGGGAAGTAGCCTCAGCTGAGTGCCTGATCTTTTCAAGGATTCCTCATTGCCTAACTGATCGAATATTCCCAATTGGACCACGGATCCCCATATCGGTGATCTGCGCTGCTTCTTCAAGCCTGGCGCTAGTGGAAATGCACTATTGCGGCATGCAAACTCAGCAGTTACGATGCTGACGGGAGTAAGAGCTTGTGAAGTTTCAATCGTGTCGGAAATCTCTTTTCGCCGCCGCCGGACTGGCGCTCTGCTTTGCCCGCCCCGCCTCTGGTCAGGGTTGAGTGGCCGCACGTGGCAGCGCGCCCGTGCTTGGCGCGCTTTGCAATTCAGGCCATGTGAAGACTGCCGCCGAACGGGAAGCCGACGAAGCGGCCAAGGGCCCCGCCGTCCCCGATGATCAGCGCATCACCTTTCGCGAAGTGCGCAAGCCGCAACCTTGGGTAATCAGTTTTGGCTATCGCTACCAACCCTCCTCGCGCCACTTTGTCGGCACCGTCGAGCAGACGCAACGCGAAGTCAACAACAACCAGATCCAGAACATATACCATCTGATGGACATCTCGGTGGAGCGCCAGATGACGCGGCGCCTGAGCCTTACGGCCAGTTTGCCAATCGTCTTTGCCTACCGCAATCAGCTCTATAATCCGGTCGGTAAGTTTCAAGTAAACGGCATCGGCGACATGACCCTCGGCGTGCGCGGTTGGATCTTCAAGCCGCCCACAGAAAACGGTGGCAACATCGCCGTTGGACTCAGCCTGAAACTGCCTACAGGTCGATACAACGCCACCGGCGCGGCCAGAAATTCCCGCGGCGAGTCCATCGTCGCCACCGCCGATCAATCGATCCAAGCCGGCGACGGCGGGACGGGCTTCTCGCTCGACACCCAGGCTTACAAGCCGATCTGGTTCCGAAGCACGGCTTACTTGAGTGGGTCTTACTTGTTCAATCCGCGCGACACCAACGGCGTCAACACATTCCGCACTCGCCCCGGCGAGACCGTGATGTCGGTCTCGGATCAGTATCTGGTGCGCGGCGGCGTCTCTCGCGCAGTGCCTGGAGTGCCGGGCTTGTTCGTCACTTTCGGTGGACGCATGGAGGGAGTGCCTGTCCGCGACTTAATCGGTAGGAGCAATGGCTTCCGCCGCCCTGGCTACGCGATCTCCGCCGACCCCGGCTTCCTCTATTCGCGCTGGGGCTATGTGTTCTCGTGCAATGTCCCCTGGGCGCTGGAGCGAAACCGCCGGCGCAGCGTTCCCGATATCGCCAATGGCATTCGCACGGGCGACGCCGCTTTTGCCGACTATGTGTTCACCTTGGGGCTGTCGAAGCGATTCTAAGCGAAATTCCAAATGCGGAAGTGAACATGAAAACCTGGACAACAGCCTCGACCGCGGCAGCGCTGCTTTGTGTGACACTGAGTGCGTCGGCGATCACCCTGAAGAAAGAAGGTGCTCGTAAGCGTGCGCCGGACTTTGAGCTCCCCGACGCCTCCGGCAAGACGCTTCGCCTGTCCGACTTCAAGGGCAAAGTGGTGCTGCTGGATTTCTGGGCCACATGGTGCGGACCTTGCCGCAAGTCGACCCCGTGGATGATTGAGCTGGCCCACAAGTACCGCGACGCCGGTCTGGTGGTGGTGGGCGTGTCGATGGACGAGGACGGCTGGCCCGTGGTTAAGCCATTCATCGAGCAGATGAAGGTGACTTACCCAATCCTGCTGGGAACCAAGCGCGTGGCCTATCTCTACGGCGACGCGGATGAACTCCCTCTAGCCTTCTTCATTGACCGGCAACAACGCGTGGCAGCGATCCATCTTGGCGCGGCCAATCGTAAAGATGTCGAAAAGACGATTCAAGCGCTGCTCGAAGAGGAACCTTAAGAAGGATAGGATAGAGCAGTGAAACGACGGGAATCGCTGCGAAATCTCCTTGGCTTAGTCGCCGGGTCGCCTCTGTTGATGGGCCAAGTTCCGGACGAACTTACGGGCCCAATCAACGTCCACGAGTTTGAAGAAGTCGCACGGCGCAAGATGCACAAGCTGGCGTACGATTTCATCGCCGGCGGCGTGGAAGACGAGTTGACGCTGCGGGCCAACCGCGCAGCCTATGAACGCGTCTTCCTGCTGCCACGGGTCATGGTGGACACAACCAACGTCTCGCTTGAGACCGAGCTATTGGGGCTGAAGCTGGACAGCCCGATCCTGATCGCCCCAACGGGCGGCAAGAACCTCGTGATGCCCAACGCGGATGCGACGGTGGCGGCCGCAGCGCTAGCATCGAAGACACTGATCTGCTCGGCAACGGGCGTGGAGAAGATTCTTGCTGGTGGTGCGCCGCTTCTTTGGTGGTCAAACACGATCGGCAACGCCGCCAAGGCCCAGGCGAAGAACTACGCGCGACGCGTGCAGGACGGCGGCGGCAAAGGGATCGTCGTCACCGTGGACAATGCTTATCAATCCAATCGCGATCGCAACAATCGCAACCGGTTCGACTATGGCTACATGCAGACGGGCATCCCCAAAGAGGGCGAGGCGGTGCGCAAGCCCATCTCTCCGGCCACCCCCGCCATGTGGCAGCCGCACACGCCCAGCATGACCTGGGAGTATCTGAGTTGGCTCAAAGAAGGCTGCTCACTCCCCATCGTCGCCAAGGGCATCGTGCACCCGGACGACGCCGCGTTGGCTGTAAAAAGCGGTGCCGACGCGATCGTCGTGTCTAACCACGGCGGACGCCAGCTTGACGGTGTCATCGGGACGCTGGACGCGCTGCCCGACTGCGTGGCGGCGGTGGGCGGCAAGATCCCCGTGCTGATGGACGGCGGGCTGCGCCGCGGTACTGACATCTTGAAGGCGATGGCACTGGGGGCCTCGGCTGTCCTGGTGGGTCGCGCGCCACTGTGGGGGCTGGGCGCTTTTGGGCAACCGGGCGTCGAGCGCGTGTTGTGGATGTTGAATGCCGAGTTGAAGCTGGCGATGGCCTTGGCCGGGATGCGTCGGACCAGCGAGATTGGCCGGGGGCTGGTTAAGCGGATTCCTGCGTGAGCCGGCAAGCGTCGATTCAGTATGCGTAACGGACTGAGAGTTTTCGACGCGCACATCCACTTGGGTGAGGCGGCGCACAGCGGTCGCAAACAAACGCCCGGGATGATGCTGGAGCAGATGGATCGCCACGGCGTGGACCGCGCCCTGGCCATCCCCTTTCCGATGGTGCCTTCGTACCGCGAAGCGCACAATCTGATCGGCGAGGCGGTTCGCTCCCACCCCAGCCGTTTCGTTGGCGCGGCGTGCCTCAGCCCCTTTCTTCCGCAAGCCGAATATCGTGACGAAGTGCGCCGTTGTGCTGAGGAGTTTGGCTTCCGCGCGTTAAAGTTCCAGCCCCAGTTCCAGCCCTTGGATCCGTCATCTTCGAGGGCCGAATTCATGTTTGAAATTGCGCTTGAGCACCGCCTGGCGGTGGTCTGCCACACCGGGTCGGGCGTGCCCTACGCACTGCCTTCGCTACTCATGGTGCCGGCACGCAAGTACCCGAATTTGAAGATTATCGTCGCCCATTGCGGTGGCGGAGGCATGCTGCTGCCAGAGGCGATTGTGGCCGCTCTCTTTTGTCCCAACATCTTTCTCGAACTGTCTACCTTGATGCCCAACCATGTGCACCAGGTGCTGGCACAAGTACCCGCCGCCAGGCTGATGGCGGGCTCGGATCTGCCGGAGAATATCGATGTCGAAATGGGCAAGATCGTGAACCTCGACATACCAGAGGTCGACAGGCAAGAAATCCTCTGGGGAACCGCCTGTCGCGTATTTGGGGACGCGGGCTAAAGACAACGATGCCACTCAAGGGCGCGCTCATTGGCGCGGGCTATTTCGCGCGATTCCACTATGAGGCCTGGACGCGAATCGCGGAGGTGAAGATCCTGGCCTGCTGCGATCTGTCCGAAGACAAGGCGCGGGCCTTGATGTCGCAGTTCGCCGTCCCGCGTTACTATGGCGACTGGCGCGAAATGATCGAGCGTGAACGGCCTGATTTTGTCGACGTGATCACGCCGCCCGGCACGCACGAGGAGATCGTCGCCTTCGCCGCCCAGCGCGGCATTCACGTCGTTTGCCAGAAGCCGCTTGCCCCGACGCTCGAGGCCGCCAGGCGCATCGTCGAGAGTGCGCGCGGCGTGCGTCTGATGGTGCATGAGAATTTCCGTTGGCAGCCCTGGTATCGCGAGATCAAGCGGATTGAGCAGGCCGGCACGATCGGCGATTTCACCCACATTCACATGCTGACGCGCTTGGGCGACGGCTGGGGCGACGACGCGTATCTTGAGCGGCAGCCCTTCTTCCGCAGCTACCCGCGTCTGCTGATCTACGAAACGGGAGTGCACTTCATCGACACCTTCCGGTTCCTGCTGGGCGACGTAGTGGAGGTGTACGCGCATCTACAGAGATTGAATTCCGTCATTCAAGGCGAGGACACGGGACAACTCTTCTTGCGCTTTTCCAGCGGAGCGACGGCGCTGTGGGATGCCAATCGATACAACGAGCCGGATTGCCCGGACCCGCGCTTCACCTTTGGCGAACTGCGCGTCGATGCCATGGACGGGCACCTGTCGATGAATAGCGAAGGCACTCTGCGCATAAAGCGTTTGGGTCTCGCGCCGGAGGAAGTGGACTACGAGCATGAACGCAAAAACTTCGCCGCCGATTGTGTGTATCGACTGCAAAGGCATTTCATCGATTGCCTGATCTCTGGCGAGGCTTTTGAAAGCGCCCCGGAAGACTATCTCTACAACATGCTGGTTGTGGAGGCGGCATACGAGTCAGCCCGCTCTGGCACTATCATTGGCCTCTAGCGTCCAACCCAGGCCATCCCATCCGGTCCGTTGCCGGGCATCAGCTTGCCGCTTACGGTGAAGGTCTTCAGATCGATCACCGCGATGAAATTGTCGCCATTGACCGCGATGTAAGCACGCGCTCCACCGGGCTCAATCACGATGCCTTCCGGCGATTTGCCAAGAGCAATGCGCTTGATCGCCCGGCGCGCTGCCACATCGACGATCACCAGTTCTCCAGCGGCGAGATCGGATACCAGCGCGTGCTTGCCGTCAAGAGTGAACTTGATGCGGTTGCTGCGCTTCGTGCCGATGTCGAAGGTGGCGCTGACCGTCTTCGAGGCCACATCGACGATCGAGACGCTACCGTCCTGCGAATTCGCAGCCCAAAGCTCGCGCCCGTCCGGGGTGAGGTCTGAGCCTTCGGGGCCTTTGCCCACAGGTACAACAGTCTGATTCCAGGTGGCGCCGTTTGCGGACTTGCTGAAGATCGAAATGCTGTTACCGGCGATGTTTGCCGTGAACATCAAGCTATTGTCGCGGTTGAACATCACCATGTGCGTTGTGTTCTGCCCGGTGCCAAGAAGGGCATCGACTTTGTTAGTGGCCGGGTCGTAGCGCCCCACAAGTTTGTTGGTCTCGGCGGTGAACCAGATTTTTCCATCGGCGATGGCAATGCCATGGGGCTTGGTCATCGGAGCCAGATCGACGCGATGAAGTTCCTTCTGCGTCACCAGATCAATTACCGACAGCGTGGTTCCCGGCGTCTTGGAGCCGTAGTTGGTGACAAACGCGGTTTTGCCGTCGGCGGAGACAACCAGCTCGTGCGGGCTCTCGCCGGTAGGCACCTTGCCGGTCACCTTGCCGTTGGCCGGGTCGACAATGACCAGCATTGCGTCCTCTTTGTTGAGCACGATCAAGGCGGGGGAGGGCAGGGCGGCGGCGCTGGCGATAGCAGCGGCCAAGAGCAGAGCGAACGAAGTCTTACGCATGATTCCAAAGAATATCGCCTTTCACATGAGCCAACGCGCGGCGTAGTAGGCGACAGGCGCTGAGAGGCAAAGTGAATCCACCCGATCAAGCACGCCACCGTGGCCAGAGATGCTCTGGCCCCAATCCTTGACCCCGCGCGATCGCTTGAGAGCGGAGAACACCAACGCGCTAAAGAAGCCGGCGACAGCCAATAGCAACCCTAGGCCAGCCGCCGTCGATGGCGCAAACGGTGTCAGGTGCGCGAGTAACGCGCCAAGGATCGGGGCGCAGACCAGCCCCGCCAGCAGGCCCTCAACTGTCTTGCCAGGTGAAACGCGGGGGGCGATCGTGTGCCGTCCAAACAGCTTTCCGCCGAGATATTGGATCACGTCGCTGGACTGTACGATCAGAACGAAGAAGAACACAAGCGAGGTCGTGCCAAACAGAAGCATGGCGGGGGCGTGCGCCAAGGCAAACACACAGAGCAGCAAGCCGCCAGCTCGGCGCCGGTCGCCGGTCGCGGCGGCGAGCAGAGGCACCGCCAACCAGATGCCCCAACGCCACTCGGCGGCCAACGCGGCATACTGCAAGATCCATGCTGCCCAGCAAGCCCACCCCGCCGCGCGCCAGCGCAACGGCGAGATAAACTCTCCCATCGCCGCCCACGAGAGCGCCGCGAACAGCGCAATCACCGCATAACGGCCCGCAAGCAGTACTACGCCGCCGACCGCGATCATTACCCACCATGCCCGGATGCGCGCGTTCAAGTTATCGATCGCCGACGACGGCCCACGGCGATGAAGCAGGTACCCAGCCAGACTGGCTGCGATCAGAACTGCTAAGAGCCAGACAAAGACGTCGCTCACGCCCGTGCTTCCATGGCAACGCGGAGCCTTCGCAGAAACTCTGGCTCGTCCTCGCCCTCCCAACGCAACGGAAGTCCGAAACGCAAGGTGCAGTCAACCGGCCGAGGCAATCGCGCGCCTTTGGGCAATATGCGCTCGGTACCTTCAATGCGCACCGGCACGATGTCCACCTGCGGAAAGGCTTGCGCCAGAAAGTAAATGCCCGCCTTCAACGGCTGAAGCCCACCCCCCGGCCCGCGCTTACCTTCCGGGAAATAGATGATGGACTCCCCACGCCGCAGTGCCGTGAAAACTTCGCATAACGGATTCAAGCTCGTCGGCCGCCGATCTATCAACAGCGCCCGCAGTACGCGCGTCGTAACAAAGCGCCGAACCCCGCCCTTGGCCCAATAGTCGGCGGCGGCCACTGGCCGCGTCACCCGGCGCAAATCTGCCGGCAACGCCGCCAACAGCAGTGGAACATCCAGGTGGCTGCTGTGATTGGCGCAATAGATACGCTGGCGCGGTCGCCGGTCCAAGCCTTCGGCCCGTACGCCGGTAAACCGGTATGTCAGCCACAGCAGCAAGTTCTCCAGCACTCTCGTCAACGCGCGGCCCCCGCCAACCCCACTCCGAGTAGCGCAAGCTGTCCCACGATCGCTAGAGCCAGCCATCCCGCCCACCTCCGCGCCCCGCGGCAGCGTTCTTCGATACGGCGATTTACGGGTGCGCCACGCAGTCCGGCGCGAACCAACAGACTATCCAATCGCTCGGGATTCTGCTCGGGGTCCATTGCGAGCAGGTCCAACAGCTCTGCATCCAGGCTCACTCGAAACGCCAGATACAACACCAGCCCCCATAGCGCCAGCGATGTGGCCAGCCAGGCAGACGCGGCCATGCCCAACCGGACGCCGGCCACCGCTGCCGCAACGTGCGCAGCCGCAACCATGGCGCGCATCGCGCGCAGCCCCGCCGCCGTTGCGCGACACTCGAATTCGGCATTCATCCCGGTCTCCGATTCTGCCACCACTCTTCTAAGCGTGCAATGGCAGCGGATCCGATCAACACCTGCGGCCGCGCTTGCCTCAGGGCCGCCACTGCCGCCCGCGCATCTCCGCGCCCGGCGTGGGCCATCCACCACGCCGCCGCCACGGTTGCGCTGCGCGAGTATCCCAGCGCGCAACAGACCAGCGTCGGACGCTCTGCCGCCGCAATGGTCGCGACAGCCGCGTCAAGTTGATCTACGCGCGGCACCGTTAGGTCGAGAACTGGCACGGGATGGCTTGCCTGCAAAGCTAGCTCCGCGGTCAGGTCGACAATCGAACGAAACGGCCCTGTCGTCAATGGCGCGCGGCCTACCCAAACGCCATCCTCCAGCTCTTGCCATGGCGATTGGCCGCGCGTCCAAAGCCAGGCGTTTACTCGCGCTCCGGCAGCATAGGGCCACATCCACACCGGCATGCGCCCACCGCGCTTGCCCAGCCAGGCGGGGTCCCCGGTCCAATAGGCCGCCGCCACCATCGAGAGCGCAAACGCCGGCCAGAGCAGGATCCAACCAGCGCCCCTCCACCAGAACGCCGCGCTGATAAGCCCAACAGAAGCCCCTAAGTACACTGCCGCCAAGCCCGGTCTCCGCGATTCGCTCCAGGCCCTCTCCGGTATCGCCGCAAGCACCAACAGACCGGCCCAGGCGCCGGTGGGCAGATCGATGAACTGATGCTGATACGTTGTCCAGGCCGACAGTGCGATCAATGCGAACCAGGCCCCCAGCCATCGCGGCAAATATGCGCGGTAATGAACCCACAAGATGAGCGCCAGGCTCACGTGTAATGAAGGTGCCTGGTTGAATGGCCGGTCAAAACTAGTCAACGAATTGAACAGCCATCCCGTCCATCCGTTCAACGCTGGCCGCTCAAAACCCACCCGCAGTGGAAAGAGTAGGAAGCAAGCGATCGAGAAGACTTGGATCGTGAGCAACCGCGCACCGAGCCGGGCCAGCTCCGTGCGTGTCCGGCAGAGTGCAAACGCCCCGGCATAGAGTAGGTCCGATGACCAGTAAGGAACGATTGTCCATGCCAGAAACGGCAGATGTCGTTCCCAGGCAAATGCCAGCGTCGGCACCCGCGGCAAGCTTGCGGCACACGAATTCGCCCAGTTGTAGGAAAGAAAGAAAAAGCTCCCCAGGCCGGCTAGCCAGACGGCGGCCCTTGCGAAAGGGCGCGCCACTAGACCCGTTCCGCTAGCGATACCGTGAATAGACCGGTCGGGTCGATGCGTTGCTCCACTTTGCGAAAGCCTGCGGCCGCTACCAGCGCATCTAGCTCTTCCTGTGTCCGCCGCCGCATGATCCATGGCTTGCCGCCGCGATGGCTCGAAAGCGTCCGCGCGATCATCTCCAACTGCGGGTGCCAGGGTTGCCCCGTATAGATCAGGTAGCCACCGCTTTCGATCGCGCCAGCCAGAGCGCCCAGTGAATGACTCACCTCCGCGTTGCCGGGAAACAGTTCATACAAGCCCGAGACGATACCGACATTCGCCGTCACCCCCGCCAACGACGCAGCGTCGAAGGCGTCACCCACCTCAAAGCGCGCCTGCTTCAGGTTTAGCCGCTCGATGGCTGCTTGGCCCGCCGCCACATTGCCCGCGTCAAAGTCGCGCAGCAGAATGCTTTCGGCCGCCACTCCGCTCTTGGCCACGCCGTCAAGGGCATAGCGCCCATGCCCGGCGGCCACATCCAACACCCGCACGGGCCGTCCCACCGCCGCCACCCTTCGCATCGCCCGGCCAAGGAGTTCTTCCAGCAGGACCCGCCGCACGCGTACCCCGCGCCATCCCACCGCGTTGAGGTAGAAGTAGTCGAACAGCTTGCCCAGCGGCGTCACGCCCGCCGCCTCGTTGCGGTAAACGTAGTCGAGCGAGGCTCCAGAATCATAGCCTCTAGCCGAACCCAACTTCATGCCGTCGCTCAGCTTTCCCAGCGTGTTCATAAAGAGCCGCTGCGCCGCAAAAGGCCACCCAGCGGGGCTCCACCATGGCAGCGGCCGCTGTAACTGCTCATACTCCTGACGAGTGAAATTATCGCCGCCCAGTAAGCTGGGCGCTGGCGCAAAGTTCCGCTCTACAAAAGCCCGGATCTTGGCCACAGGCGCGGCGCGGTCACGCTCCCCGAGGGTGTCATGGCGCAGACCGTCAAATAGGTGCCACTCGCGCTCAACGGAGCCAAGGCGGTCGTAGAAGTCGCGCTGCGGACCCCGCCGCACTACCCAATCGCTGCCCGACAGCAGCATCTGCACGGGCACGCGGATCGCCTGTGCATCTGCCACCAGGCGTTGCGCCATCTGATCCAGGCTCAGCAGAACGCGCACCGAAATCGGGCGCTTGATCAGCGGATCGGTCTCGTAGCTAGCAGCCCTAGCAGCGTCCTGCGTGAGCGCTTTGCCCTTGACCATCGACTGCACGAAGAAGTCGCCAGCCAGGGCATGGCCGAGCGCGAGCGCGGGCCGGGCGAATGGGATGTAGAGCTTTACGCGAAACGCGGGGGCCGCCAACACCAGGCAGCGCAATTGAGGCGCGTAGTCATGAACCCAGGCAGCCGCGATCACCGCGCCGATGCTTTGCGCCACCACCGCCAACTGTCCGTCGGCCAGCCCAGTGTCGGCCTTCAGGTGCCGCACAAATTCATCCAGGTCCTGGACGAAAGTCGCCATGCTCGTCGAACTATCCTGCAAACCCCCGCTGCGCCCATGCGCCCGCGCGTCCAGCGCGAAAAAGGCCCATTCCGGCAGTTGCAACTCGTCCACCAGGTGCGCAATCCGGCCGGAGTGTTCGTGTCCCCGATGCAGAAGCACGATCGCTTTTGCCTCCCTGCTCTCTGCCGCCGCGGGCCAGTGGCGGTAGAACAACCGGACGCCGTCCGATGCTTCGAATGTCCGTTCCTCCGCTACCCGAGTCGTTAATTCACCTGCCATGGTCACA
>JANXUM010000388.1 GCA_025356215.1 Bryobacter sp.
GCCAGCGATGAGATCTGCCTCCTCTTCGGTCGCATCCCCGGCCGTGTGGAGCGTGTCGAGGGCGATGCCCTCGGCCAGGCCAGTATTACCCCGGCCCGCCTCACCGTGTACGACGCCGCGCTCAACCTCGACAGCATCACCGCGCCGATGCGCGAAAGTCTCGACGACGAACTCACCGAAGTGAAGAGCGAATCCGCCATCGACCGCATTACCGCGCAAAGCCAGTCCCGCACCCTTGAGCGCGTCCCGGCCGGGGCGAGTTTCAAGCTCCGCCTTGTGCTCGACGTCCTTTGCGCCGAAGACAAAGAGCTTGTCGCCACGCTCATCCAAGGCCTCAGCCTGCTCGAGGACGACACCTTGGGCGGTGGCGGCAGCCGTGGTAGCGGTCGCGTCCGCTTCGCCAATCTCAAGCTCACCTGGCGCAACGCCGCATTCTATAAAGGCGGAGCCGAAACAGAAGCCGCCGTCGCTGCGGATCTCGCCGCCCTGCGCGCCCTCACTCCGGATCTCGCCCAGAAGCTCGAGGCCTAAGCGCGATGTCCGCGCTCCTCATCCGCCTCCGGCCCACCGGCCCTTGGCGCATCGCCGGCGACAGTGGCCGGCACGACGAACTCGCCGCGACCTTCCCCTCGGACCGCGTCTTCAGCGCGGTCACCCAGGCTTTTGCCCAGTTGGGCGAACTCGACGCGTGGCTGGCCGCCACAGCCTGCGCCTCCGCTCCGGCCGTCTGCTTCAGCAGCATGTTCCCCTACTTTGGTCGTCAGCTTTACGCTCCCGCGCCCATCACCATCTGGCCTCCGGCGCAAGCCACCGCCAAGATGAACTGGCAGGCCGCAAAGCTGATCCCGCTGAGCGTTATCGATGAGCTGCTCTCCGGCAAAAGCTTCCGCGAAGATCGCTGGGAAGTCGATGGAGTCAGTGGCTGCCTCCTTCCCGCGGGCTCCCAAACCCCTTACCGCGAGCGCACCCGCTCCACTGCCCCGGTCGACCGTCTCACCGGTGCAAGCACGGAAGCCTACCTCAGTGGCTGCCTTGAATTCAACCAGGGCGTCGGCCTCTGGCTCGCCGCCGTATTCGCCGACGATGCCGCCCGTGCGCGTTGGGAGACTCCCGTCAAGGCCGCTTTCCGCCTGCTCGCCGATACCGGTTTCGGTGGCGAGCGCGCCCGTGGCTGGGGCCGCTCTGAGTCGCCCGAATTCCAGCATGGCCAATGGCCCAATCTGATTCTCGACAACCCTCCGGAGACCACCGACGCCAACGCCGCTTATTGGCTGCTTAGCGCCTTCGTCCCCGCCCCCACAGACTCTGTCGATTGGAAGAGCGGATTCTACGAACTCAAACGCCGTAGCGGCCGCGTCGAATCGCATGCCGGCTGGGGCGCTGAAAAGAAGAGCCTTAACATGGTGCGCGAGGGCGGCGTTCTCGTCGCCGATCTCCCGCCCATCGGCGGTGCCGTCGATGTCGCTCCCGATGGCTTCGCCCATCCCGTCTGGCGCGCCGGTTTCGCCGTCCAGGTCCCCATTCCTTGGAAGGCGCCCAGCTTCCAACTCCCCCTCCCGCCGGCCAAAATCGAAGTTCCGCGCCGCCGCGAGCCAGAGCCCGAGCCCGTTCTCGCCGACATCTACATCACTGAGCCTGTCATTGTCGAAGAGGCCAACGTCGTCGAAGAAGCCAACATCGTCGAACAACCCCGTTACGTCGAGGAGGACGTCTAATGCGATACCGCGCCACCATCCTCACGCCCACTCTTGTCGGCGATGGCCAAGCCCTCTCGCCCATCGATTACATGGTCTGGAAGGATCACGTCAACGTCCTCAACCAGGAGAAGATCTTCGCGTTGATGGCCAAGCGTCCTGTCTTTGAAAACTATCTAACCCAACTGCGCAAGGCGGAGAAGTTCGACTTCCAAAACTGGGGAGGCCTTGCCCAAAGCGCCGCCCTCCGCCGCATTCCTTTCGAAAGCCCGGCATACTCTCCGATCTGGGACCGCGCCTTCGCCCGCGACCTCTTTATCCCCACCTTCCTGCAAGGTGCCCAGGGCCACTATCTTCCCGGCAGCGCCATCCGCGGCGCCATCCGCACGGCGTTGATCCATCAAAAGTGGACCGAACAAGGCCCCAAACTCTTCGAGATCTGGCAGCGCCAATTCCGCGACGAACGCGGCTACCGCTACGCCGCGCAGGCTGAAGAAAGCGTGGCCATGGGCCAGCGCGGCCAGGATCGCTTACGCGCCATCGCTGTGAGTGACTCGCAACCCGTCCCGGCCGAAAGCTTCCGCGTGTATCTTACCCGCACCGCCAAGCTAGTCAAAAAAGGCGACGCATTCGGTGTCGATTGGAAGCCCGCGCCAACCTTCGCCGAGATGGCCGTCCCCGGCACCCTTTTTGAGGGCCCTTGGAAGGACCGCCCCCTCACCCGCCAATCTCTAACCAACCGCACGGTTTCCATGGCGGCCAACCTTTGGGCCGCCCACCAATTGAAACTGCAGAAACAATACGCTGAACGCAGCGGTCTACCGATCTTGAACCAAATCCTCACCGAACTTGAAAAGCGCCTGGAAGCCATTGAAGGCTCCAACCGCGGTTGCCTGCTACAGATCGGCTGGGGTGGCGGTTTCTCTACCAAGGCCGCATTGGGCGACACCACGGATAACGCCTATCGCGACGTGCTGAAGCGCATGCCTTTTTACGCCTCGGCCCTCGCCACCGGTCTCCCCTTCCCAAAGACCCGCCGTGTGGTCTATCTTGAAAATACCCCCGCTGCCCTCCCCGGCTGGATTCACTTAGAATGGATTGGCGCTTAAATGTATAACGGTTATTTCGGCCTGAAAGAGAACCCTTTCAACTTAAGCCCTGACCCGGCATTCCTCTACCGCAGCCCCCAACACGAGGAGGCGCTGGCCAATCTGATTTATGGCGTCCAGTCCCGCAAAGGCTTCATTGTTTTGACGGGCGAAGTCGGCACGGGCAAAACCACCATGCTTGAGTGCTTGCGCGATTACTTGGAGCAGGCCGGCGTGGAATTCGCTTTCGTCTTCAACTCGCGCATCACCTCTGAGCAATTCTTCGAGATGATCGCTTACGATCTCGATCTCCGCTGCCAACGCAACTCCAAGACCGAAGTCTTATTTGCCCTCAACCAATTGCTGATTCAGCAAGCCAACGACGGCCGCACCAGCGTGTTGATTGTGGACGAAGCGCACAACCTCGAATGGGACGTGCTCGAAGAAATTCGCCTCCTCGGCAATCTCGAGAACCCCCGCATCGGCAAACTGCTGCAAATCATCCTCAGCGGCCAGCCTGAGCTGGACCGAAAACTGGACGCTCCCAATCTGCGCCAACTCAAGCAGCGCATCGTGTTGCGATGCAGCCTCCAGCCACTAACGCTCAAAGAGTCAAACGAGTACATTAACTCCCGCCTGCTTCACGCTGGCCTCGAAAATCAGACGATCTTCCCCGATCCGCTCCTGATTGAGCTCCATCTGCGCACCCAAGGTATCCCCCGGCTAATTAACGCGGTTTGCGACAACATGTTGCTCGCGGCCTTCGCGATCGAAACCAAGGTCTGCACGCTCGAGATGCTCGACGAGATCTCATCGGATATGCGCCTGGAATGGCCCGGCCGCCGCACCCCGCGCCAGCGCGGCCAAAGCGGCTTCGAACCCGCACCGTACACGCCTGGAGACTAAGGCGCCAACAACACCTATCCCGCCAATACCCGTCTGAAAAACTCCACATACCTCGGAGCCAGGTTCTCGCGCCGGTAAATCTTCCCCGCCTCGCGCGCCCGCGCCGCCTCGTGGACATAAAACTCCTCATCGAAGGCCAACCTCTCGATGACTTCAAGCCATTCCCGCACCGCCTCCCGCCCCACCGGCACTCGGATCCCGGCGGTCAGCCCTTCAGGGATTTCCAGTGCAAAGCCGGCCCCGTTCAAGCTCTCCTCCAGCCCGCCCCGCCGGCTAACGATCGGAACGACGCCATTGACCAGCGCCTCCGCCACGACACGCCCCGACGCTTCAAACAGGCTCGGCACCAGCAGTACCCGCGTCGGACCGTATATGTCGCGTGGCTTAGCCACTGCTGGCGCCACCAGAATTCCCGCGTGCCTCCCCAAATCGAAGCCGCCCCGCAGCCCCGCCTCCCGCACCATTCCCGCAGTCCCGCGCGATTCGATCGCCAGCACCGCAACCTTCGGCATACTTACGCAAATCTCCTCCGCGAGTCGCACAAAGAAGAACAGCCCCTTGGCCACGCTCGGGTTCACCATGGTTACAAAGATCGGATCGCGCTCCTCGGCAATGACATCGTCAAAATCCAAAGGCGTCGGCAACGGAGTGCTCTCCAATCCCACTGCGTCGCGGTATAACTTCGCAAGATACTCGCTCGGCGTCAAGACCGCGTCAAACATCCGCTCCACCCCGGGCACAAGATACCCCTGGTTGAAGATACACATGGCGAGTTTTGCCCCTCGCCGCCGCGCCCGCCCATGACGCCGCTGGTCCGCTGGCTGCGCACCATAGGTGAAGACGATATCGGGACGAAACTGCTCAACCTCCACATCAAAGAGACGGTCGAATTGACGACCGTGCGTCTTTTCCCAATCAAAGACACCCATCCGCCCCGTGTCCAGCAGCGTATACTCGATCCCTCGCTGTTCAAAACGCAATTCGGCGAAGCCCCGCGCCGTCGCGCCCAGTTCTTCCGGCGCTACACCCAGCGTCGCCAGATGCCCGCGCGCGCCTCCCGGCACAGCGCCCTCCGTTGCTGTGGTGCCCAATGCCCGCACGGCAAAGCCGGCCTCCCGCGCCATCTCGACAGCAGTTTGCGCCGTCCTTGCCGCCCCGCTTGAGGGATCCTGTGGCAGCTGCGGCAGCACCAGCAGGATCCGCGCTCTTAGGTCCGGCGTCGCCGATGCCTCCGCCATGCCATCGCGAGTCCCAACCCCACCATCACAACACTTGCTGGCTCGGGCACGCTCGGTCCGGAATCCGCAGGCGTGAACGTCACAAATCCTCCGCTGGGAAAATTGAGCGTCACGTTCGTGGTGGACGGGGCGGTCAACGAGAACGATGTGAAAGTAGTCAAACCGGCGGTCAGGTTCACGTTATGGAATGTAACCGATCCCGAATAAGTCTGAGTGCCGCTAATCAGCATCGTGTAACTGTTGCCGCCCGCCTGGCTGATCCCCAAAGTTATACCCAGTAATTGAGGCGAGATTGGGTCGTTGTTTAAGTAATCAAAAAAATCTAGGTGAAGCGAGTAGTTGGCAACGATGTCTCCAACGTAATTCTCGTTCATTGCGCCAGATTGCTTAACCTTCGTCCCTCCACCGCTACTGAGAATAAGATACCCAGACATTCCCTGAAAGGAGATAAGCGATGCCCCCGTAAAACTCACGCCGCCGCCCGGTACGGATGAACCGGTGAAGCTGCATCCGTCCACAAATCCAAAGGGTGCATCGCAGGTGGGCGCGCTCACAGGCAGAATTGGACTCGCCTCCGCCACTCCCACCGCCAACGCCAGCGGAATCAGCACCAGCGCCGCACTCTTCACTTGACTCTTCAACAGCGCTTGCGCGCGTGCAACATAATCCAAAATTTTTACTCCTAAAAACAGACAGGTCCCCGAGTATATCTGCTGGCCTTCCTTTGCGTCAATTGCTTCCGATAGATTGCGTCTGCGCCGGTGTCTTCGCAGAATTCTTGCGAGTTCGTGATCGCCGTCCGTGCAATCCCACGCCTTAACCTCCAGTGGTGCCTCCACGTTTGCAAACGCACCCTCGAAGGACTTACTCATGAACATTCGGCTCTCGGTCTTCCTCCCCATCATCGCCCTCTCCCTCGCCGCCCAACCCGTTCGGTTAGAGGAAACCAGTCCCTCCGTAGTAAGAACCGGCACTTGGACCAGCGTCACCGACGCCAACGCCTCCGCTGGCGCCTACATCTCCAGTTCTACTGCGGGCAGCACTCTCTCGTTCAATTTCACCGGCGACGGCTTGGTCATTCTCCGCCGCATGAATACCGATGGTGGCCAGGCCACCGTCTCTGTCGATGGCAGAACCCTTGGCCTGGTTCGCTTTGACCAACCAAGAGCCATCTTTGCCCCAATGCTGTTTGACAATCTCGGCGACGGTCCGCACACCCTGCTCCTCACGGTCAGCGAGTCCCGCCCCACCATCTTCGCTGGCAACAACGTCTGGATTGACGCCTTTGAATCCCCGGCCGTATTCACCCCCACCGCCGACCAACTGGCGGGTCTCGCTCGCTATAACCAGCTGCGCGCGCAATGGGGCTTCCCGGCAGCCCGCCTCTCGCTGCCGCTCAGCCTGGCCGCACAATCCCACGCCGACTACCTCACGCAAAACAACCAGACCGGCCCCGGCGAGGTACTGAACGGAACCGGCTTCACCGGCTTCTTCGCCCCCGACCGGCGGGCTTACGTCGGTTACACCGGGGGCCTCTTGAACAGCGAAGTCCTGGCCACCGTTGGCGACGTAAATCAGGCCATCGACTTCTTTCTGGGCAACGTCTATCAGCGAATCACTTTGGCTGACTATGCGGCAACCAATATCGGTTACGGCCTTAGCCGGCTCACCGGTCGCCTCGCCGATGGCCTGATCCTGTCGAGCGTCGCCCCGCCGCCCGCCGCCCGCGTGGTCGTTACATACCCGCTCGACAATCAAACCAATGTCCCCCTGAATTTCTCTGAGCTCCCTTTCGAGAATCCGGCTCCCAACCTTGCCCGCCCGCTCGGATACCCCATCAGCGTTCACATCGCAACGGCGGGCCCGCGCGGCAACCAGAGAATCCCCACGACCGGCAGCCTCACGGGCCCCAACAACCAAGCCTTCCCTGTGACGGTTGTCAGTGACTCCAACGATCCTCGCGGCTTGATGCGGGGCAACGACTTCTTTCTCATCCCCAATCGCCCCCTCTCTCCCGGTACCACTTACACCGCGCGGATCGCGGGCGTCGATGCCAACCTGATTCCCTTCGACCAAACCTGGTCGTTCACTACCGTCGACGCGGGCACCCCTCCGGTAGTAACTCCCCCCGTCGTCACGCCTCCGGTCACTTTAACCCCAAAACAATACTCGTTTGCCCTACGCGCCTCCACCGGCGGGCTGGTGGCTCTTCAGGCCGACGGCACTCTCGCCGCTCCGGCCTCCGATCCGCCAGCTGACGGCAGCACCGTCACCGCAGCTCAGCGCTTCATCGTGACTGATCTCAACGGCGGAGAGATCGTCCGTGAAGACCCGGTCACCATCCAGGCCGCCAATAGCAACTTCGTCAGCTTCGCCAACGCAAACGCGCTTGGCGCAACCGCCACCACCGCCGGAGCCAACGAGACCTTCCGCATCGCCCCCGGCGGCGGCTTTTCTTTCCAAACACCCGCCGGCACTTACCTCTCGGTACAGCCCAACGGCTCGCTTCTTGCCAACGCCAATCAGCGCGGAGCTACAGAAAGCTTCTTCACCCTAGGCGGGGCTATCGATCCCCGAGCCCCCGGCGCGGGCGCGGGCCCCGGTGCCGCCCCCGGCTCCGCCCCCCTGCCCACTGGTTCCTTCCAACCGGTCGACGGCTCACTCACCCAGATCTCCGTTGGCGCCGACAGCACCGTGTTCGGTGCCAACGCCAACACCGAACTCTATCTCCGTACGGGAGGAGCATGGCGCCGGGTCGAGACCGGCTCAGCCCCTCTCACCGCCTTGGTCAGCGCCGCGCGCGTCTTCGCAGCGATCCCCGGACGCCTCTTTGTGTGCAATACCCAGTGGGTTGAAATCCCAATGCCCGCTCCGGACACTACCTTCACGTGGATCTCCGCCGCCAGTGACGGAACCCTCATGGCGATCGAAACCGACGGCACAATTCACTACCGCGATGCGCAGACCGAGCGCTGGCGCGTCCTCGGCGGCCCCGCTCTCCGGGTGGCTGTCCGCAGCCGCAGCGAGTACTTCATTGTACGGCCCGATCGCAGCATCGAGCGAAGTGTCGACGGCGTCACCGCCAGGATCCCCAACGGAGCCTTGGTCGATATTAGCGTCAGCGCCGGCGGCGAGGTCTGGGGCATCGGGACAGACCAGGCCGTCTATCGCTACAACGGCACTGGCTTTGACCGCCTCTCTCCCAACGGCGTCACGATGGCTCAGGTCGCCGTTGGGAACGCCACTGCCGTCTGGGCGATCAGCACCCAAGGTGCCATCTATCAATGGCGCTAAGCCGGTAACGATTCTCAAAGCCGCCGGCAAGCACCCGCCGGCGGCTCATGACCGATCCTAGAAAACGATCTTAGCGCCCAACTGCACTCGTCGCGGCTCTCTGGCGCTCGTCACCTGCCCAAACGTCGTCGACCCCAACGAGGTTGAAATGCCCAGATAGTTCGTGTGATTGAGCGCGTTAAACGCCTCAAATCGCAGTTGCAACCCGACCTTCTCTGTCAACCTCACATTGCGAAATAAGGAGCTATCCAATCGCCAGGCCCCCGGTCCGGACACGGTCGTTGCCGCGGCGTTCCCCATTCTCACCTGCCCCGTCGGTACTGCCGCAAACGCCTCCGTGTTGAACCACTTGGCAATCGTATGCGGCGCGTTGTTGTTCGCGCTCGAAATCAAGTCCGGCCTCGGCGACGCCGCGCTCGTTCCAATGATTCCAACGCCACCCCAGTCCAGCCCCAGCCCCGAGGTGACCCTCAACGGCAAGCCACTTTGCATCGCCACAATGCCCGAAACCTGCCATCCCTTGACAATAGCCGCCGCTAATCCCTTCTGGCCCTTCATGAACGGCAAATGATAGATGTAGCTAATATTGGCCACGTGAGTCCGATCAAAACTCGCCCGCGCATACTCGGCCGCCCGATTATAGAAATTCTGCGGAGCATTCGACCGGTCGCTCGTCGCATCCGTCAGCGTCTTGCCGTAAGTGTAAGAAAGCCGGATCGATGAACTCCCGGAGAATCGCTGCTGCGCGCTCACCTGTAATGAATGGTAGTTCGAGTTAAACCAGGTTTGGACCGTGTTGATCGCGTTATACCCCTTGTACGGTCGGATCGCGTTGATTCTCGGCGTCGTCGCTGAAGTCAGCGGAGTGTTTGCGTCCGTGATCCCCGCCGCCACGGCCGCGCCCACCGGAATCATGTTAATATCCACGACTCCTAGTAAGTGCGTTGCCTTCGAACCGTAGTATCCGGCGCTCATTACAAAAGTCTTCGTAAGTTGCCGATAGATATCGAAACTCCACTGCTGGGTGTAAGGAATCTGCGATCCGTTCGAGGTGCCCCGCAGCGACTTCGGTGCGGCAGAGATACTCACCACACCCGCCGCCGGATTCTCCAGTCGCGTATTCGACAGTGTAATGCTATTCACAAACGGAGGATTTGCGAACACGTTCTGCTCAAAAATACCCACCGTCGTCGAGTCGTATGCGATCCCGTAACCAGCTCGCACCGCCATCAATCCCTTCTTCGTCGGGTCCCAGCTAAACCCGATGCGCGGCGCAACCACGCCATTCCCGTCGGGAGCAATCTTGTCTCCGTACTTCGAGTTCTGTCCGTTTACGATAATGCCGTTCTGCACATCGCCAGTGTTCGCGATCAGATTACCCGTCGTCCTGTCAATCTGTACCGCCTTGGCCGGATCGTAAGCCGACGGGTCAAAGTTCGTCAGCAGTTTGTTGGAGTCGTACGGCTGGCGAAAATTCGAATACCGCACCCCAACGTTGATCGTGAAATTCGGCTTCCAACGGTAGTTATCCTGCACAAAGAACTCGAACTGCCGCTGCCGGATGTAAGGAGTGACATCGAGCGACGCCTGTGTAAACGTCGACACATTACCCAACAGGAAGTTTGCCCAGCCCTGCTGCAAACTCGTCGTTCCTGTCGGTCGGGGTGTATTCGTGGTGGAAAAGGTCCCGGCGTTGTTCCCCGCAGCGTTCTCCGTCTTCGAATAGAAGTTCAAACTTGCACCAAACTTCAGTTCGTGATTCCCCACCAGTTTCGTCACATTGTCGTACCAATTGTAGTTACGATTGAAATCGTCATACGGCCCATACCCAGCGATCGCAGACAACCCGCTGATACTCAATCCCGGCACGCGATTCAGGGTGCTCTTGAACGGCAACGGGATCGCGATCTTGCTCACGTCGCTGCTGATCAACCCAACGGGACGGCTCACGATCGCCCCATAAGAATACGAGAACCCACCGTCGTTGATCAATGTAGGACTGAGCGTCCAAAAGTAACGCGCCGTCCAATTCCGCCCGGGTGAGTTCGTGCTCGTCGTGGACACCCCCGGTAACGTGGCACCCGTAAACAGACCGCCAGGCTCTTCGGTCGGGATCGAATCATTAATAAAACGCACAAACACGTTCAACTTATCGCTAAACCGGTGATCGACGCGCACCAGTTCCTGCCGCGTGTTGTACAAACTCTTCTGCGGCGAGAACAAGTTATACCCGTTCGCCGGGTCTCCGCCGGGAATCTTCGACCAGATCGCATCGATATACTGCTTCGCCACCGGATTGATATTCGTAATCCGCGTCGCCGTCGCCGTACAAGTGTTACCAGTCGATTCAGTGCACACGGGCTGCGAAAAGATCCCATTCTTCAGGTTCTCGTCCGGCGCAATCGAATTGAAAGTCGAATAGGTAATCACCCGCCGCATCTCCTGCGAGAAAAAGAAGAAAGTCTTGTTCTTATACACGGGTCCGCCCACCGAATAACCGAAGTTGTTATACCGTAGCGGCTTGCGGGCGATGCCCCGCGAGTTCGAGAAGAAATCATTCGCCGCCAGCTTGTCGTTGCGGAAAAACTCATAGGCTGATCCGTGAATCTTGTTCGTACCGCTGCGAGTCATTACGTTGATCTGCCCGGCCGCGGCCCTCCCGTATTCCGCCGAGTAAGTGCCGCGCAGCACTTTAAACTCGCCAATTGCATCCACGCTCGGGTAATTCAACAGCGTCAAATTCGATCCCCGGTCCACATTGTCCGCTCCGTCAATCAGATAGTTGCTCGCCGAGGTCCGCCCGCCGTTCAGCGAGTAAGGAATCACATTCGTCGCTCCCAGCGGATTCGTCGTCCCCACATACACCTCGTCCGTCGCCGAGTTGTTCGTCACGCCTGGCAAAAGCGAAATCAATTGAATGTAGTTTCGATTGTTGAGTGACAGCTCGCGAATCTCGGTGCCGCTAATCAAACTCTCCGCCGCCGCCGATTGCGTCGGAACCGTCAACGCGTCCGCCTCCACTGTAATCTGTTCACTGGTCTCCCCCACCTGCAATTCCAGGCGCAAACTCAACCGGTCGCTGACATGCAACTCGATTTCCTTCTGCGTCAGTTTCTTAA
>JANXUM010000012.1 GCA_025356215.1 Bryobacter sp.
TCGTCACCGGCCTCGCCAACCATGCCGGCACCACCCCCATGCGCGAGCGCCAGGACGCCCTCGTCGCCGCCTCCATGCTCATCCTCGCGGTGCGCGACTCAGCCCTCGCCACCCCCGGCGCACAAGTCGGCACCGTCGGCCACATGGAGGTCACCCCCAACGCCACCAACGTCGTCCCCGGCCAAGTCCGGATGAGTCTCGATCTACGCGATCTCAACGCCGCCAAGCTCAAATCCCTCGGCGACACCATCCGCGCCAAAGCGCAAAAGATCGCGACAGACACCCGCACCACGATCGAGATCAAGCCCATCGTCCACCACGAACCCGCTCTCGCCGCCCCCGACCTCCAACGCGCCATCCAGTCCGCCGCTGACAATCTCCGCCTCAATACCCGCCACCTCCCCAGCGGCGCCGGTCACGACGCCCAAGTCATGGCCGGCCTTATGCCCATGGCCATGATCTTCGTCCCCAGCATCGGCGGCATCAGCCACTCCCCCAAAGAGCTCAGCACCTGGCGCGACTGCGCCAACGGCGCAAACGTGCTTCTCCAAACCGTCCTCGCCCTATCTAGCTGAATCCTTTTCGATCGTGTTAAACTCTAAGGGTTATGCAAGCTGGAATCCACCCCAATTATCACGACATTAACGTCAACTGCGCCTGCGGCGCTAACTGGAACACCCGTTCCACCATCAAGGGCGACCAGTTGCGCGTTGAAATCTGCTCCAACTGCCATCCCTTCTTTACGGGCCGTCAAAAGCTGATCGACACCGAAGGCCGCGTCTCCCTCTTTGAGCGCAAGGCAGCCAAGTCCAAGGCGATCCAGGAAGAACTGGCAGCCCGCAAGACCAAAAAGGCCGAAACCGCAACCGTCTAGTCGCAAGACAACAAAAATCGAAAAGCCGCCCGCCCCACAAGGCGGGCTTTTTCGTGTCCGCAATGTCCGGTATACTCCAAGCTTCTCGATGCAACGCATACTGATCCTCCTCTTCGCGCTCACCGCCTTCGCCGCCGACTCCTTCGACCCCAAGCTCTTTGCCGAACTACGCTGGCGCGGCGTCGGCCCCCTGCGCGGCGGTCGCACCAAATCGGGCCAAGGCGTCCCCTCCCAACCCAACGTCTTCTACATCGGCGTCTGCAACGGCGGCGTCTGGAAGACCACCGACTACGGCCGCACCTGGAAGCCCATCTTCGATGACCAACCCACCGGATCCATCGGTGCCCTCGCCGTCGCCCCATCCGACCCCAACATCATCTACGTCGGTAGTGGAGAAGGCCTCCAACGTCCCGATCTCTCCATCGGCGACGGAGTCTACAAATCCACCGACGCCGGCAAAACCTGGACCCACCTTGGCCTACGCGACGGCCAACAAATCCCTCAAATCGCCGTCGACCCAAAGAACCCCAACCGCCTCTTCGTAGCCGTGTTGGGCCACCCCTACGGCCCCAACCCCGAGCGCGGCCTCTTCCGCTCGCTCGATGGAGGTCAAAGCTTTCAAAAAGTTCTTGGCCCCGGTGAGAATACCGGTGCCAACGACGTCCAGATCGACCCCTCCAATCCCAACATCGTCTACGCCTCGCTGTGGGAAGCCCGCCAAGGCCCTTGGGAAAACGGAGCGTGGACCGGCTCCAGCGGCGGCATCTTCAAGTCCACCGACGGCGGCGATACCTGGAAACTGCTTAGCAATGGCATCCCCGGCACCTTCGTCCAAGCCAATTTCGCCATCGCCCCCAGCCAGCCCCAGCGCCTCTACGCCAGCATTGCCACCTCCCAAGGCGTCGCCATCTATCGCTCCGATAACGGCGGCGAGCAATGGCGTCCCGCGACAACAGACACCCGCCCGGCCAGCCGCATTGGCGGAGGCGACGTCAGCGTCCCCACGGTCGATCCCAAGAATCCCGACATCGTTTACGTAGCTAGCACCGTCGCCTGGAAATCCACCGACGGCGGCCGCACCTGGACCGGCTTCCGCGGAGCCCCCGGCGGCGACGATTACCAGCGCATCTGGGTCCACCCGACGCAGACCAACACAATGCTGATCGTCAGCGACCAAGGCGCAATCATCACCGTCAACGGAGGCGACACCTTCAGCAGTTGGTACAACCAATCCACCGCCCAGATGTACCACGTCAACGCAGACAACGCCTTCCCTTATCGCGTCTGCGGAGGCCAGCAAGAAAGCGGCTCCGCCTGCGTCTCCAGTCGAGGAGACGACGGCCAAATCACCTTTCGCGACTGGCACCCCGTGGGAGTGGAAGAATACGGCTACGCCGTCCCAGACCCGCTCGACCCCAACATCGTCTACGGAGGCAAGATCACCCGTTTCGATCGCCGCACAGCGCAAGTAGAGAACATAGCGCCCAAAACCATTCGCGGGGCGAATTACCGCGCCCTCCGCACCGCCCCAGTCGCCTTCTCCCCCGCCGATCCGCACCTGCTTTTCTTTGCCGCCAACACCCTCTTCCGCACCTCGGACGGAGGCCGCAGTTGGCGCGAAATCTCCCCCGACCTCTCGCGAAAAACTTACGACCTCCCAGCCAACATCGGAAAGTATAAAGATCAAGCTCAAGCAACCCAACGCGGAGTCATCTACGCCATCGCGCCCTCCCCGCTGGATGTCAAGCGAATCTGGGCCGGAACCGACGACGGCCTCATCCACCTAACGGTCGACGCGGGCGCGTCCTGGAAAGACGTAACGCCAAAGGAGATCGGCCCTTTCATGAAGATCTCAATTCTCGATGCCGGCCACTTCAGCGCGCAAACCGCCTACGCCGCCGTCAACACACTGCGATTGGATGACATGCGCCCGCACATTTTCCGCACCCACGACGCCGGCAAAACGTGGACCGAGATCGTCAACGGCATCCCCAACGGCGCACCCGTAGACGTCGTCCGGGAAGACCCCAAAGTCAAAGGCCTCCTCTACGCGGGAACAGAGCGCGAAGTCTATGTCAGCTTCGACGACGGCGACCACTGGCAAAGCCTGCGCCTCAACATGCCCGCCTCGTCCATCCGCGACCTGATCGTCAAGGATGACGACTTAGTCGTGGCCACCCACGGTCGAGGTTTCTGGATCCTGGACGATATCACGCCGCTACGCCAGGTCAACACGAAAGTAGCAACGGCCGAAGCTCACCTCTATCAGCCCCAAGCCTCGACCCGTGTGCGCTGGAACATGAACACGGACACTCCCCTGCCCCCGGACGAACCAGGCGCGCCCAACCCCCCGGACGGCGCGATCCTCAACTACTACTTGGGTCCCAACATCAGTGGCGAAGTTACGCTGGAGATACTCGATGCCGCCGGGGCGCTGGTCCGCAAGTATTCCAGTAACGACCCGGAAGAGCCCATCCCGGCCATGTTGGCGGTGCCCAAGTATTGGGCGCGCCCGGCCCACAGCCTGCCTGCGTCTCCCGGCATGCATAGATACACCTGGGACATGCACCACACCCCCCTGGCCCTCGGCGGCCCGGTCACGTACGGAATGCAAGCGATCTATCAGAACACGCCGATGGCAATGACATCGATCTGGGCAACGCCTGGGACTTACAAGGTCCGGCTAACTGCAAACGGTAAGTCCTACACCCAGCCCCTGACTCTGAAGATGGACCCGCGCGTTAAAACGCCACTAACAGGCCTCCAACAAAACGCAACTCTGTCCAGGCAACTGTACGACGACACAATCAAAGCGCAAAAGGCAATGGCTGAACTAACAACCATAAAGGACGGACTAAGCGCAGATCGCCAGAAGACAGCAACGGATCTACTCGGCTCACCCAGGGCATTTGGAGGCCGGGGAGCCGTCGCCGCCGGGCCCGAGACCTTCACAACCATCCTCGGCACCTTGGCAACCCTGCTCCGCCAACTGGAAGCAGCGGATGTCGCGCCCACGGCCCAACTAACATCCGCCATCGCCGACCGCCACGCCGAACTGGGTCGCCTGCTAGGCCGGCTCTCCGCCCTCAAGCCAGCGGCAAAGCCCTCTCCCGAGGCCCCCAGCCGCAAATAGTCATGTAGGCACTCGGTCTGCTTTAAAGTCCCATGGGTCTGTGCCAAGGTAACGGCGAAAGGGCTTGCGCGGAGTGAGCCATTGGAGTAGCATGAATCAGCGGCCTGTTGGCGTTCTGCGCTTGGCAATCTTCAGCAAACGCGCAAAAAAGCTCTTTACGGAGCCTGAAATCGAGGCGTTGGCGGCGTTTCTTTCGCAGTTCCCTGAGAAGGGAGATGTCATCCCGGGCACCAGGGGATTGCGGAAATTGCGCTGGTCGGTGGACAACAGAGGTCAACGAGGTGGTAGTCGGGTCATTTACTACTATCATGTCCCCCAAGGCCTGATTTTGTTGTTATCGGCCTATGCCAAGAACCAGCAGGCGGATATGGATGCGGCGGAGAAAAAAATGCTGAAGGCAGCGGTAGACAAGTTTTTCGCGGAGTAAATCGATGGCAACCAAAGCAGCGGCAAATTCTAAGAAGCGCATAAGCGTGGTGGGGCGCGATATCCTGTCGGGTCTGAAAGAGTACGCAGCGTACAAGCGCGGCGAGAAAACGGGAGCCAAGCTGTATACCTTCCCCGCGATTCCTGAAGATGTGGACGTAAAGTCCATTCGCGGTAAGCTTGGGATGACGCAGGAACAGTTCACGAGTTTCGGCTTCTCGTTGAGTGCCATCCGTCATTGGGAAGCCCATCGACGCACGCCCGAGGGGCCTGCGCGGGTGTTACTTATGGTGATCGCGCGCAATCCCGACTTTGTGCTTGAAACCCTCCACCGATAGACGCAGCCAGACTGGTGGTAAACAAACCGAATCGGTCGCTTCAAGGGGAGGAGGGACGCTCACGATTCTCCATGCCCGCTCCCCTGCGCCCAATTAGCGACTGATCGACCCAATGGAACAATGGGATATTCAAAGTTCGGACGTACTGGCATTCTTCCAAAGCGATTCTATCCTGCTCGAGAGTACTTCCCAGTTCGGCTTCCAGACGCCTGCATTTCGCGTAGCGCAGAGATTCTCTGCAATTCGGGGCCCGGTTTCTTCGGTAAGTTGCTGAGGGCCCTTTATGGCCCAGCTACAACGCTTACAAGTAACTTTTACAAATCTCAATTTCCTAGAAAGCTCAAAACGTAACTCCGTGCTCTGACATCGCTTGCAACAGAATCCGTAGGTTATATGCAAGTCTGATAGCTCCTGTAAGGTAACTAACTCGTGA